>JAOZLT010000126.1 GCA_029934675.1 Candidatus Altimarinota bacterium
CAAGCAATCGGCTAGTAATCGAATAGCGTTCCAAAGGAGCAAGATAACAATCGGTAATTTGACTAATCAAATTATTATTGTTTGACATACTATCCCTCCCATGCTATTATCCGACTCGTGTTTTTTCAAAACACCCAGATTCAATAACAGACTTCCCTTCTAAGTTATATACTAAGTCGGGGTGGTCTGATGATCTTTATAAATTTTGGCCCTCGTAAATCTTTGTCGAAAGGAGATGTGACTATTAATGCGCACATGTAAGCAGGTTCTCATTCTATTCCTACTCGTCTCAACATACAGTTGCTCTGAGCCGGGAAACATGTTTGGCAATGCCAACCAGTTGCCTGGAATTTCCTATGCTCATGCTTTCAGAAATCAAGAAAGAGAAATCTCTCTGGTTTCACTGATCTTTCCCAATCGGAAAGAAATTGTTAGACCGAGCGTAGTCGACCGCATAACAGGAAAAACCATCCCATTCCACTTTGTGGTTAAAGATGGCGACACCATCGTTACACTCGAACTGATCCGTAGTCAGTTTGCAAATCCAAAAGTCACATTCCGTGACAATTCCAGTTTTACCGCTCTTATAACACCAGGGCACAGCCTGTCGACATTCGATGGACTAACCCCTGATGACTACATTGTATTCCTTCGGGATTATGGAGTAGAAAGAGAGATAATTACTGGTAGTACTTCAGACATCTCACCTAGAGACTATGTTGTATTATGGATTAAAGACAAGCTGACATCGGCGGTAAGGGTACACCTGGTGAATCCGGGTGTTGCGGAAGAATTTGAGATTTCAGCGCCAAATTGCGAAACACTGGTAAGAAAAAAGAACCAGCTACATAATTTGCAAACAATAAAGTTGGGCGATTACGAAGGTGTAAACCTAGTGATCGCCCCTCATTCCGACGAAGAGACAATTCACTTTAGTGTGATGGCACGCTAAAGTGAAAAAGAGGGCCAAAACCCCCACGTACTGGATTCGTTCAGTACGTGGGGGACCTTTTCTAATTCTGAATTTTAAATTTCCAATTTCCAATTTCCAAATAATGACGAATAACTAATTTTAAATTAGATTATTTGATTAATGTTTTTAGCTAAAGACTGAATTATTTTTTTCCAAATTTAGTTGTTCTTTTTTCTAAATTATTCTTCATAAGATTAGGTTTAAATACTAAACTAGGCCTTTAATAATAAGCAAACATATATTTACCTATCAACTACTCATTTCATTAAGTATTATGAGCTCGATACCTTTTGCGTCCGCCTGAGGCAAACAGAATTAAATATTATCGTGAATATCTAATAACACATTTTTTAGCTACATGATTGGGAAAAAAACCTTTTTCTGCTATAATTTAACTACTAATTAAAATTAGACAAATGAAAGCAAATCCTGAAGGCAAAAAAGCAACTGGCTCTAGAAAAAAACTTGGCATACTACCTACGACACTAGGAATACTAGGTGCATCCTTTTTAGTAAGTGCCGGCATTGGAGAATTGGATACTTCACGTCAAAACAATGCCCGTGCAGAAGCAGTTCAAACAATAAATGGCTGTAGAGATTTAGTAAAATGTACATTAGGCAAAATAAGTTTAGCATTTCAAAGTCAATTTCCTGATTTAAGAGAAGTAAAATATAAATTAACAGGTAAATCCGTAACCTTGGGAGACGAATCTTTTAAAATTGGTCAATCAGAAAAACACGGAAGTATTCTTGAAGCTAAAAATGGAGAATATTTCTTAGCTACACGCAACATAAATAATACTATTACCAACGTAAAAAGAGTTATCGAAAACGAATCACAACAATAAACTACAAACAAAAAATTAAGCTCATGTATAAAATATCTACAAAGCTTATTTGACAAAATAGAAAAAAAACCATATAATACCACCTCATGCCTGCCTCTCTCTTAATTTTAAAAGAGTGGAGACGGACTGATCTTTTACAATGAGGCTTTCTGTTCACCAGAGCGTATTGATAATAATTTTGAATTTAGAATATCCAATTTCCAAATAATATTTAATTTTCTAATTCTTAATTAAATTCAAGTTTTCACATTAAACATTAAACATTCGAAATCTTTTGGAAATTGGAAATTCTGAATTAGGCATTTTAATACATTATTTTCAATATGCTCCGGTGAACCACGTAATAATACTTGTGTTTGTTTGAACTTGAGTCGCGAATCCCATAGCTACGTCCTAATTTCTCTTTTAAAGTGAAATCGGACTAATCATTTGAAACAAAGCTATTCACAGATAAATGAAAGGTGGAAGAATGAGAAAAATGGCACTGTTAGTAATTGTGCTTTTGGTATTCTGCGGGGGGTGTAGACTGCTAGCAGACTACCCCTACACGTCACTTGTGAAAAATGATTCCACAAAAAGTGAAGATACCCTAGCTGATATTGGTATCAATGATACTCCGGTGCTACCAGATACTCCACTGCTACCGGATACTCTGGTGCCCGACATACTGTTGCTAGATACTCTGCCCGATACCTTAAAACCTGACATCTTAAAACCTGATACTCTAGTGCCTGATACTCTGAAGCCCGATACTCGAAACTTATGTACCGGGATAGAATGTAGTCATGGCACTTGTGACCCGAAAACAGGCAAGTGCATGTGCGATACTGGATTCGCAGGCATTGGATGTGACAAATGTGCATATGCATATGGACCATACCCGACATGTACTGCGCTCCTACCAACAGTCGCCATCAAAATCAATTGTAATTCTCCTTGCAACAAGTTTGGTACGACGACGGTGGACATCAAGTTTACAAATGCTATTACGTTCCGAACTCAGTTAGATTGTGTAAGTGGAACTTGTATGGGCAACCCACCTGTAAAAGGAACTGTAACACCATCAAGTGGCAATCTACCCACGACAACTACCAATACAATCACCAAACACACTATTCAGTGGACATTCGGAGGCTCAGGTTCAACTGATTTGAGAATCCGAGTGTTTGTAACCGGTCCCGGAGGGACCAAGGAGGACAACAAGAGCATTGCTCTGAGTCCTTAAAGGAGAGGAGAAATGGGAAAACTTGTAGCAGCAATAACACTCCTGACCGCAATTACTGCATCAGGATGTGTCTTTAATGGCTCAGGTATCGCTATCAATGATAGCGTCTTTGCAGATAGCGGTTGCGGTGAAAACTGTAACAACGACCAAGAGGTCGATAGCACGTCAATCGACGTCAGCAAAACGGATTTTGTCAAGCCTGTTGACAGCTTGAAGCCTGACGGCCAAACGCTTGATGCTAAAATAATAGATGACATTTTACCCGACACGCTGCTACCAGATACTCTGACACCCGACACACTGAAGCCCGATACTCGAAACTTATGTACCGGGATAGAATGTAGTCATGGCACTTGTGACCCGAAAACAGGCAAGTGCATGTGCGATACTGGATTCGCAGGCATTGGATGTGACAAATGTCCATATGCATATGGACCATACCCGACATGTACTGCGCTCCTACCAACCGTCACTATCAAAATCAATTGCAACTCTCCTTGCAACAAGTTTAGTACAACGAAAGTAAATATAAACTTCACAAATGCTCTTACGTTCCGAACTCAATTGGATTGTGTAAGTGGAACCTGCATGGGTAATCCACCCGCAAAAGGAACTGTAACACCACCGAGTGGCAATTTACCTACCACAACAACCAACACACTTACTAAGCACACAATTAACTGGACATTTGGAAGCTCAGGTCCAACAGATCTAAGAATCCGAGTATTTGTAACCGGTCCCGGAGGGACCAAGGAGGACAACAAGAGCATTGCTCTGAGTCCTTAAAGTCTCATTGAAGCAACCCCGCAACCGAAAGGATGCGGGGTTCTTCTACATACAATAATTTCTTAGAGATTTATTTCAAGCTTAGATGAATCAGTAGAAGAATTTTCTTCATTTATCACAAATTCTAACTGACTAATCATTTCCTTCATACTATTGTTATATCTGCTTTCAATTGATGTACTGTTGCGTTTAATTCCACGACAAATGGTTGAACGATGTCTACCGAGTAATTTAGCAATAGTGTTTGGTTTTATGCATTCCTGCTTTAAAATATAAATTTGGTCTCGCTCTTTTTGGCTAAGGTTACTATAATTCATGATAGGGTGGTTAAAATGTTGGCTTGTTATCAACATTTTAACACCCTTTGTTGCACTTCAGTTTTGATTATAAGCCCAGTTTTTCAGTGTAGCTAAAAAGTTATGCAAAAAGGACATTATTTTTTGGTAAATAAATTTCTTAAATTTATCCCCAATTTTTAATTCATAATATCATTTAAATAGCTTAGATAAGCCAAAGAGCATAAGCAAAAAACTGACGCAAAATTACGTAGAATAAAACATTTTTTACTCAAAAAAGCTCCAAATATCTATCAAGTTGGTAAAACTGGGGATAATTTAGATTTTTGGACTATAAAAATTTTAAGTAAAAATTTAAGCAATAGCTATAAAAGAAAATACATGGAATATTAACTGCACTCTACATTTTATATCCCACAGTAATTATCTCTTTTTAATTCATATAAAATATAATAAGTATATTCAAACATTTAGAACAGTGTAATTAAACTTTTTTATATGTTTTAAACCACTGTAAACATATCTTTGCCAGTACTTTTTCTTTTACTTCTTGTTTAATTTGACGTAATTTTTCTTTGAACATCGTATTTTTGATTAGTAGTAAACAAATTAATCATACACGGTGTTCTAAATGTATGTGTGTTGTTTATAGGATTTTTTAATACG
>JAOZLT010000127.1 GCA_029934675.1 Candidatus Altimarinota bacterium
TGAAAGAAGCGAAGAAGATGTTGAAGGGATTGGCGAAATGAACACCACCGAATCCAGTGAGCTTTGGCTTGGCAAAATGCCAAGTGACTGGCAACGCAGTCGCATTCGCAACCTAGCCGTGTTGTCGCCAAATTACTCTGCAACTATTCCCGTGTCGGACGAACCATGCACGGTCGTTCCAATGGAATTACTTTCCGCCGATGGCATGATTGACTTAACGAACCTGCAGCCGTTTAAAGTGATATCACCGGGACTTACACTCTTTGAGAAAGGCGACGTACTCTTCGCTAAAATCACCCCTTGCATGGAAAATGGAAAAGGCGCTTTCGTGCGAGAGTTGCCAACACGCTACGCATTTGGAAGCACAGAATTTCATGTACTTCGCCCAAGCAAGAAAATTGACGGAAAATTTCTGTATTATGTCACGTTCAATCCCATTTTTCGTGCATATGCCGCCGAGAATATGGTCGGTGCGGCTGGCCATAAGCGTGTTTCATCTCGGCTTGTAAAAGATACTTGTTTTTTTGTTCCGCCATTACCAGAACAACAACGCATCGCGGCATATCTGGACGCGAGTTGTACAGCGATTGACGCGGCGGTGGCCGCCAAACGCCGCCAGCTCGAAATCCTTGACACCCTCCGCAAAACGACCATCAAGCGTGCAGTAACGATGGGTTTGAACCCCTTGGCGAAGATGCAGAGACCGACGTGGACTGGATTCCTAATATGCCTCAGCACTGGCACCTGGCGCGATTCAAAGACGTTATGAAGTTTTTCAACACAGTCCGCGTCCCCTTAAGTTCTGCTGAGCGTGGATTAATGACCGAGAAAACCTACGACTACTACGGTGCGTCTGGTGTGATTGACAAAGTCGAAGCCTATCTGTTTGAGGGAACTTACATTCTCATCGCAGAAGATGGAGCGAATCTCCTAACCCGCTCTAAACCGTTGGCCTTTTTGGCGACGGGGAAATTCTGGGTGAACAACCACGCCCATATTCTCAAACCGCGTGTGGGTGGCGATAACACGTTCTTTGTGAACCTGCTTGAGTCACAAGATTTCTCGCTCTTTGTTACGGGTGCAGCACAGCCGAAACTCACAATGGACAATCTTGGACGCTTCAAGTTGGCTGTACCACGAGTTTCCGAACAAAAAGAAATCGCCGCCTTCATCCAAGAAAAAGACGTCGAGTTCCGACCGCTGTTTACGCAGATAGAGCAACAAATCGCCACCCTCACCACCTACCGTAAGTCGCTGATTCACGAATGCGTCACCGGTCAGCGACGGATCACCGAGGCGGACTTGAGACAGGTGAAAACTCATGGCTAAGCGGAAAAAAGCCCCGGAACTGACTTTTCAGCAGCACATCATGGATTTCCTCGTCCGCGAGCATGGTTATGGTGTGCTCGAACAGGCCGAGATCACCGACACCGAACATTTCATTGCCGAGGATCAACTCTGGGCTTTCCTTACCGCCACACAGGCCGATACACTAAAAAAACTCGCGGATAATTACGGCACGGATGCACGGGATGAGGTCTTCAAAGCCCTGCGCCGGGAACTTGAGCATACACGGTTGTGGATACTCCTCCGCCACGGCCTCAAAGTGCGGGGGCTGGAGTTGCGGCTCTACTACCCCAAGCCCCGCTCCGTCGAGAGCGCCGCCGCCACAAAATACGGCGAGAACCGCATCACTTTCCGCCCGCATTTTTACTTCACTAACAAGACCAGCCAGGAGATTGATTTCGTCTTCTTCCTCAACGGCCTGCCCATCGTAGCGCTGGAGGTAAAGCACGAAAAAAACCAGACCGTGCATGACGCCGTCGCCCAGTTTGCCGCCCGCGACCACGCCCCTAAAATCTTCCAGCATCCGTTTCTCTATCTCGCGGCCGACACCAGCGACGTGATGGCCGCCACTGACCCGCGCCGGGAACAAAACTTCCGCTGGCACAATACCGGACTAACGAATACAGCTATCACCAGGGATGGCAGCGAATACCCGGTAGAATTCCTCTATCGCGAGGTCTTGGCCAAGGAGCAGTTGTTGGAAGCGCTCTCGTTCTTCCTCGTCCACGTACCCCAACGCGATGCGGAGGAGGATAAGCCGGAACGTCCGGCCTTCACCCTGTTCCCGCGCTACCACCAGAGCCGCACGGTACGGAAAGTGGCAAACGATATCTCGACCCAATTCGCCGCCAGGGCCGACATCGGCCGCAAATATCTAATCAATCATTCGGCGGGCAGCGGCAAGACGCTGACCATCTGCTGGCTGGCAGACCGCCTCCACAGCCTGTTCAAGCCCGGCACCAGCGAAAAACTTGTGAATCTGGTATTCATCCTCACTGACCGGAAAACGCTTGATACGAATATTAAGGATGAGATCGAAAACTTTACGCATCTTAAGGATGTTGTTGGTCTGGCCCGAAAATCTGACGACCTGCCGCAGTTCATGAAAGAGCGCAAACCGATAATCGTTACCACGCAGCAGAAATTTGCCTGGGTACTGGACGAGATCGAAAAGAACCCTGAACTGAAGAAACTCCGGGTCGCCTTCCTGATTGATGAAGCCCACCGCTCGCAGGAAGGCAAGATGGGTGCGGCCATCCGCTTGCCATTCCGCAAAGCGGACGAACCTGATGCCGAGGCCCCCGAACTCGACCCGGAGGAGCAACTTGCCAAAATCATCCGCGAGCATGATCTCAACCAGATGATTGTCGCGTTTACCGCAACACCTGCACCGGCCACTGTCACCCTGTTCGGCGAGCCCTTCGACACCTACTCCGAGGCCGAGGCCATTGACGAAGGCTACATCGTCGATGTGGCGGCCAGTATTATCTCTTACAAGACGCTCTACAATCTGCATTGCCGGATCGTGCCGAAGCCGGATGAAGAGATGCTTTATCCGGCGGGTGTGGTGGCTAAGGCTTTGAAAAATGTCGCATTTCAAGACGACGGCCTGATTCAATACAAAGCCGAGGTCATGTTGCGTATCTTCGAAAAAGACGTAATGCCGCTCATCGGCGGCCGCGCCAAGGCGATGATTGTAACCACCTCCCGCGTTGCCGGACTGCGCTATTTTCAGATTATCAAGGAGAAACTCAAAGAGCGCGGTGCGGCCTACAAAGCGCTCTACGCCTTCTCGGACTTCGTCCACCCAGAGAGCAATGCGGCGATCAGCGAGCACGCAGTAAATGAATTGAAAGACGGTGAGTTGATCGAGCAGCGATTTACGGGTGACAACTACCGCCTGATGATCGTCGCCAACAAATTCCAGACCGGTTTTGACCAACCTCTATTGGCCGGGATGTTCCTCGATAAACCGGTCGTTGACCGCAATGCCGTGCAAACGCTGTCACGGCTGAACCGCTGTCACGAAAATAAGGATCGAGTTGTGGTCGTGGATTTCACCAACAACGCCAAAGCGATCCTTAAGGCGTTCATCAAATACCGAAAAGGCACGCCCTTTGAACCGGAAGAGCCGAACCGTGAGCTTTGCCCAAAACTGCACGCCGAGATACTGGCTGCGGGGGTCTTCACGCAAAAGGATGCAGCTGATTTTAGAAATCTGCTCGCAACCGGCACGGATGCCCAGGTGCAGTTCTCGGTCAACGTGTTGCGGACTCGCTTTCAGACAAAACTTACCGACCCTGAAGAACGTAAGGCATTTGTTTACCGGCTCGCCCGCTTCGTCAAAAGTTTTCACTTCCTCTCTTGTTTCTTCACCTTTGCGCCGGAGATTAAGCAATTTACCACATTTGCCGAATACGTCGGCCCCCAACTCATCAAGGCCGGCAGCGTATCCGAATTAATGAAGCAGATTCGCCAAACGGAAGTAATCAAGGCCGCAGTTGAATATCAGGGCGTAGAGAGTGGCGGCGGCACAGTCAAACTCAAACCGGGGGGCGGCAATAAGGGCTCCGGCCCGCCCCCGAAGAAGGTATCGGTTCAGGAGATGATCGCGGATATTCAAACCAAATTCGCCATCACTGACGAGGAGGCGCTTTACATAAAACAGGTCACGGAAGAGAAAGCATCAGACTCGGCCATTCACAGCACGGTTACGGCTCACCGGGACGACAGCATCTACCTCGAAGGCGCTTACCGCGGGCAGGTAAACGGCGAGATTCAGGCCGCCTACGACGAGCGTGGGCGCTACGAAGAGTTGTCCGATTTGAAATATACAGGTATCGGCGGCATCTTTGATATTATGGCCGTAACCGTAATTCAAACCCATCTCCAAATGGCGGTATGAGTATATGAACAAGACCATAGATCAGATCCCCGAATCCGACCGGCCGAGAGAAAAGTTGCTTCGCAAAGGCGCGGCGGCCTTGAGCGATCGGGAACTGCTGGCGGTTCTGCTGGGGAAAGGCACACCAGGAATGGATGTCATGACCCTCGCCGGGAAGCTGGCACGGGTCATTGACGAAAAGGGCCTGAAAGTAAAAGCCGAAGACCTGACGCAGTTCGCGGGCGTGGGCGACGCCAAGGCCACCCTGATTCTCGCAGCGATTGAGTTTGCCCGCCGCCGCATTAAGCCGGAAGGCGCAAAGATCTCAACCCCTGCCGATCTATTGCCCCATGTCCGGCACTATGCCGATCGAAAACAGGAACATTTCCTCTGCGCCACTATCAACGGAGCAAATGAAATTTTGAACATCCGCGTCGTTTCGATTGGCCTGATTGACCGGAGCCCGGTGCATCCGCGCGAAGTCTTCGCAGATGCACTTACCGACCGCGCTTCAGCAATCATCGTCGCCCACAATCACCCCAGCGGCGGTGTTAAACCGTCAC
>JAOZLT010000128.1 GCA_029934675.1 Candidatus Altimarinota bacterium
TAACAGTTAGTTGTAAGTGGTAATAACATTCAGAGATATTATGATACCAGTGCCACATTTTACTATCTAAATCTACCATGCCGTCATTATACATCAGTTTCTGTCATAGATTACCCGTCTAATGGTATGCGGCATGGTATGCGGCAGAGACTGCATGGTGAATGGAGAACCATTATTTAAAAAACATCAAATATCTGTTATTATGAAAAAGTAATAAGAGACTCTAATTAAATGGATAAAAATCAATCAAAAGAACGCATCGGAAAACTTAAGGAATGGCTTAAAAAGTGGAATTATGACTATTTTGTACTAGATAAATCTGATGTATCTGAAGCAGCACGAGATCAGATTAAAAAGGAGTTACATGAACTTGAGGATGAGTTTCCGGAATTTATAACACCAGATTCCCCCACTCAACGTGTTGGAAGTGTGCTTTCGGGTAAGTTTGCTAAAATCAAACACATTACCCAAAAGCAATCTTTGAGCGACGTATTTAGTGATGAGGAATTAACTGATTGGGAGGAGCGAATTCAGAAATTAGTACCGGGTGAGAAATTAGATTTCATTACTGAATTGAAATTAGATGGCTTAAATCTTTCAATTGTTTATGAGAAAGGTAAATTATTTAAAGCTGTTACTAGGGGTAATGGTGTTTTTGGTGAGGATGTAACACATACCGTAAGGACTATGCCATCCGTGCCACTTACTTTGAGGGAATTAGATGGATTTAATTTGGAAAATTATCCGATAATTGAGGTTGGCGGTGAAGTTTTTATGAGTAAAAACAGCTTGAAAAAGATAAATGATGAAGGCGGACAACAATTTGCTAATCCACGCAATGCGGCGGCTGGTACTGTAAGGCAATTAAATCCAGCGGTTGCTGCAAAGAGGAATTTAGAAATGTACTTTTATTCAATCAACATAATTCCCAATACCCAATACCCAATTTCCAAATCCCAAATCCCAATACCCAATACCCAATTAGAAACACTCGAATTGCTCCAAAAACTTGGGTTACGTACGGAAAAGCACTATAAACATCACACATCGCTTGATACTGTTCTTAGTGATATGAAAGATTGGAAAAAGAAACGTGATTCACTTGCATATGAGATTGATGGATTGGTCGTAAAAGTCAATTCAGTCCGTCATCAGAATCTGATGGGCTCTACTGCAAAATCTCCACGCTACGCAACTGCATATAAATTCCCTGCGGAGCAATCTACAAGTCAGATACTGGATATTGAAATACAGGTCGGCCGAACTGGCGCACTTACACCTGTTGCATATTTAAAGCCAACTCAGATTGCTGGCTCAACCGTAAGCCGTGCAACTCTTCATAATGAGGATGAGATTAGGAGAAAGGATGTTCGTGTTGGTGATACGGTAATTATTCAAAAAGCTGGCGATATTATCCCCGAAGTTGTTGAAGTTTTAAAGGATTTGAGAACAGGTAAAGAAACTCCATTTAAAATGCCAACCAAATGCCCTGTTTGTGGCAGTGAGATTGAAAGACCTGATGGTGAAGTTGTTAGCAGATGTACTAATCCCAGTTGCTACGCTATTCACCAACAACAGTTGGAACATTTTGTATCCCGCAAAGCCTTTGATATTGACGGGCTTGGCGAAAAAGTAATTGAACAACTGATAAGCGAAAAACTCATAGAGGATGCGGCTGATTTGTTTGAGCTAAGGTATGAGGATTTGGTTCAACTTGAGTTTTTTAAAGATAAAAAAGCACAGAACCTTTTGGATTCACTAGAGGTGGCTGAAATTATTTCCGCACCACGATTTATTTACGCTCTGGGTATCCGATATATTGGCGAAGAAACTGCGGAGATATTAGCTGACCATCTTCAGCTCGAAACTCATGAGATTGAAATCAAGGCGGAGCAAAAACGGGATCAGATGACTTTATTTTCTGAGGAACCGAAATCTAAAAAAGTTGCTGTTGCTGAAATTGGAAATTTGATTGAAGAAATTCAAAAGTTAACTCTTGAAGATTTAAATGAAATTGATGGAATCGGCGACAAAGTAGCCGATATGATTTATGACTGGTTTAATAATTCTGAAAATGTTAAATATCTAAAAAAACTCCAGTATGTGGGTATAAAACTTTTATCTGAAAAAAAAGAAGGAAAAACTGATAAACTTAAAAATCAGACTTTTGTCATCACAGGTACACTCCCTTCTTTGAGTCGTGATAAAGCCAAAGATCTTATCAAACTAAATGGCGGAAAAGCCACTGCTACTGTAAGTAAGAAAACGGATTACGTGTTAGCTGGAACTGAGCCTGGCAGTAAATATAGGAAGGCGGAGAAGTTGGGGGTGAAGATTATTGATGAACCTGAATTCCTTAATTTAATTAAGTAATTTAATTACAAAGATTACAAAAATTACAAAAATTACAAAGATTATCTTATTTTTCATAATCCTGACTTCCTCAGTAATTCTTTCGGCATGTACTCCTGCACAAACAACGCCTGACATTAAACCTGTCAAACCAACTATTAAGAACAAGTTAAGTTCGGAGGAAATCATCAGTAAGATTACATCATCAATAGTTACCATTATTGCAACAAAAGACCTTCCTGTTTACAAAAAATCATTTAACCCTGTATTTGAGGATGGGGTTGAAAAAGGAATGCCGAGAGAAGTTGGTACAGGTAGTGGTTTTATTATTGAAAATGGTCTAATTTTGACTAATAACCATGTAGTTGATATCGATGGTGCCGATTATATTGTCATGCTAAATAATGATACTGAATATGATGCAGTAGTTGTAAATCGTGATTCGATTAATGACGTGGCAATTTTGAGAATCAAGTCGAGTATCAATACCTTGCCATCAATTAGAATTGGAGATTCTGACACATTGAATGTTGGACAAAATGTTTTAGCTAATGGTAAATCCGGAGTTATAAAATCTACAAATTTTGATATTGTCACAAGTACAAAAACTCTGAGTAGTTTGTTACAAACTGATATTCCAATTGAATCGGGTGATAGCGGTAGCCCACTATTGAATTCATACTGTGAAGTAATTGGTATTAATGTCGCATTTTCTGAGGACTCACAAGATGTCGGGTTTGCTATTCCCATTAATAAGGCTAAAGCTCTGCTTGATGAAATTAAATATTTGAAATAATTGCCAAACAAATACTCTTATCCGATATCATTCTGAACGACGCAGTAGCGACAAAGTGAAGAATCTAACTTATAACTGAAAAACAGATTATGGTTGATTGATGATATGTGAGATTCTTCGTTCTACTCATACAGAGCTCAGAATGGCATCGGGAGTGAGTGTGTTTGAATTTTGAATTTTTAGATTTGTAATTAAGCAATAAGGTAAGGTAAGATGTGAGAAGAATAATAAAAAATAAATATGTTTGATTTAAATGCTTTGATGCGAGAAGTTCTTGCTACAAGTTCGCCTGATATCCATCTTCAAGTTGGGCAGTCGCCTATTGTTCGTGTAAGAACTGGGAACCTTGCTACAATCAATAAAATGCCCGCACTGACACTTGAAGATATGCAAGGTATTATTAAAATGATTACAAGTGAGGATCAGATTAAAGAATATGCTGAAAAACTTGAGATTGATTTTTCTTATTCAATTAAAAATGTAGGTAGGTTTAGAATTAATGTTTATCACGACAGATTTGGGCCAGCTATTGCTTTTCGTTCCATCTCGGATAAAATTCCTACACTTGAGGAAATAGGATTAAATTCTCCGGCTATTGAGCAATTATTACAACTTCCTTACGGTCTTGTTCTTTTGACTGGTCCAACAGGAAGTGGAAAATCAACCTCACTCGCCTCGATGATTGACTACATCAATGAGCATAGAAACGCACATATAATTACTATTGAAGACCCTATTGAATACGTATATGCAAATAGAAATTGCCTTGTTACTCAACGTGAAGTAAATATACATACACATTCATTTGCTAACGCAATGCGTGCTGCACTAAGACAAGACCCAGATGTAGTAATGGTTGGAGAAATGAGGGACTTAGAGACAATATCTGCAGCCATGACCATGGCAGAAACAGGGCATCTGGTATTTTCAACACTACACACTCCGGATGCAGCACAGACAGTTGATAGGATTATTGATGTTTTTCCACCTGAACAACAAGGCCAGATACGAAGTCAGACAAGTAATGTTCTTAAGGGGGTTATATCTCAAGTTCTACTTCCTCACGCAAGTGGGCAAGGGCGAGTAGCAGCAAGAGAGATAATGATATCGAACGATGGTGTAAGGAACTGTATTTCTCAAGGTCATACATCTCAACTATATTCCATGATGCAAATTGGAGCATCAGAAGGTATGGTTCTGATGGACGAATCCCTAGAAATGCTTGTTAGAGATGGGCATATAACTAAAGAAGATGCTTTTGCTAAAGCGCATGATTTAGAAGCGCTAAATAATAAGCTACAAGATATACAATAAAGTCTCAAGTGCGAGTGCGAGTCTCAAGTGACTATTGTAGTCTCAAGTGCGAGTGCCATTCCTTCGCTTGAAGCTACGGAAGACTTTGTGAGTCTCAAGCACCTAACTCATAAGTTACATATCAATTTAGAATTCAGAATTTCGAATAACCAAAACAATATTTCTGATTTCTCATTTCTCATTTCCCACGCCTACTGCGGGGCAGGCTGATTTTTAATTCATAACTCATAATTCATAATTCATAACTCATAATTCATAATTATTTTAGTCTCAAGTGCGAGTGCCATTCCTTCGCTTAAAGCTACGGAAGACTTTGCGAGT
>JAOZLT010000129.1 GCA_029934675.1 Candidatus Altimarinota bacterium
AGGTTGCTTTCCCGGTTACATCTCTGTTTGACAATATCGCCGATTCCGGCAGAGACCACAATAATTTCATCCGCACTTTTTCCTCCCCAATACTCTCCTAGCAACAATATCTTTTTGGCAAGAAATCCCCACTTGGCCCGATGATAATCTGGTCCGTGATTGGTCATGACAACTTTCATTCCCATCAGGCGTATCAATGGAATTAACAAGCTTGGTCCTATGGCATGAACATGGATTAAGTCTGGTCGTGAAATTTTGCCACTGACAATTGCCACGAATGTATGTACTAATGCCTCTAAAGCTTTTACCCGAGGTGTGAGGATATGTTTTAGCGATATCCCTTTCCAGGTTTTTCTCTTTTCCCGAACATATGAGGCTCGGGTAACAACCGTAACTTCATGGCCCGCCTCCACTATCCGAGGATAGAGCTCCTGGCAATGGGTTTCCACTCCACCGGGGATGTCAGGTATACCCCGGGTTCCAATCACAAAAATTTTCATAAATTAGCCATAGAGGGAAATTGGATAAATATCTAAATTGGCGATAAAGGCCGGTTTTCTTTGTTGAGAAAAGTTTGCAGTTTATTCTTTATAACCCATTTCAAAGGAATGGCAATACGTTTTTTCATGGCTGGTGATGCGGAGCCGATCATCCAGCACTGTTTCTGGCAATTTTTGACTAATCCCCGAATCTGTACCGCTTGTTCATTGTTCCAGATTTCTGCAAATGTCTGTCGCTGGAGATTTCCCATGATCATTGGTTCTTCTGAACCATTGCAGGGCATTATATTGGCAAATGGATCTAAAAAAAACATATCCGTTCCAACCTCGCAGGGCAAAGCTCGTTTTTGGCCTCGGGCTTTCCGGGCTAGACCCATATTAAAATAGGCCCGGAACCAGTTTTTGGGTTTATTGGTATTTAAGAGTTCTCTTGCTAATTTTTCAAATTCAGTGGCAACCAGTTCCTGATCACAAACTCTATTGTCAGTTTTATGAAAATAGTACGAGTTATGCAACGTAGCTGTTGCGAACTCAACCCCCATAGCTTTTGCCAGCCGATACAGTTCAATCATATCTCCGACATTACGGTCGGAAACTGTAATGCCAAAACCAACATCTTTCATACCCATTGCCATGAGGTTGATTAACGTGCGCAGTCCATGGTCAAAACCGTTATTTATCCCTCGCAACTCGTCATTGGCAGCTGGTAAGCCTTCAAGCGAAATCCTGATACCAATTTTATTGCCAAATTTTTCTGCTAACCGGGTTACTTTTTCAGTGAAATAGCCGTTTGTACTAATAACCAGACGTTTGCTTTTGCTCAGTGCGTTTTCAACGATCTGATCCAGATCATTACGTAGAAACGGTTCTCCTCCCGTAATATTGATGAAATTAAGCCCATCTGGAAGTCTTTCTAGCAGTTTCGGCTTAAATTCTTCTTCGGGCTTACTGGGGTATTGCCAAGTGTTACACATATAACATCTGGCATTGCAACGATAGGTAACGATTAGGCAGGCTTCCATGATAAGGGGGTACTCGATTGTTGGTTGGTATTTATCTGGAACGAAAAATAACTACGAAATCTAATGTAAATCCAACAAGTTTATTGCTATATATTTTATAGTCACTAATATTGGCTTTAGCCAAAAGTGTTCTTAAATTATTTTTGCTAAGTAGATTCATATAGTCACCCGTTGCCCACTTTTTGTCAATAAAATTTAGATATCTATCAAAAAGTTTTTTGGGTAGATAATGAAGAAGGGGTGTTCTCGTGTGCACTTCAACAGGGAAATTCCTATTAGGAGTTGTTATAAAAGCATTTTTCGCAACTCGTCCTATCTCACTTAAAAAGAATAATTGGTCATCATTGGTTCCAACATGTTCGATTACAGCATTTGACCAACATATATCAAATTCTTTATCTTTGAATGGGAACTTCTTGCCATCATATTGAATAAAACTAACTTTAGGGTAACGTTTTTTTATCTTATTTGGTCTCTCTATGCCTAAGGCCGTGAGCATCTCAGGAAATGGATAGTGTTTTTCGATAAAGTTATCTGTATTTGAATATTCATTCTCAGAAAAACCAACATCTAAGATACGAATACCTTTTTCTATAGTTAATTCTTTGAGGAATAATTTCCACTTTCTGTGACGATTCCAAGAGGATATTTTATGGGCAAATGACAATTTCCCCTCCTCACCCAGAGTAGACTGTGTAATGGTTCAGTGTGAGTTGAAATTTTTCTCGATTTGAGTCAGCATGCTTGGATGTAGGAACATTCAAGTAAAACAAAATTGATAAAATCCTTTTTGAAAAAGTAACAGATCGCCTGAGCAAGTTTTTGATATCACTTACGATAGTTTTGCCCGGTCATTTTTACGACATCTTCATAGATGGACATTAGACCATTAAAATGCCGCTCAGCAGTAAATTTTTCTTCTACTTTCTTTCTACCTTGTTTTCCCATTTCACTGGCTTTTTTTCGGTTTTCCCATAGCCACTGTATTTTTCTTGCTAATTCATGTTCACACCCTGGCTGAACAATAAAACCATCTACTCCCTCCTCAATTAGTTCGGGAATAGCTCCAATATTAGAACCTATAACTGGCTTGCCGGCAGCAAAGGCTTCAATTATTACCAAGCCAAAAGCTTCATACCATACGGAGGGAACGACCACACAGGTGGCCTCTGTTAATAACGTTAGCAGCTGTTTTCCTGACCTGTAACCGAAAAAACGGATATTATCTAAACCTTCCTCATGTACCTTCAACTTAAAAGACTCTTCCAGTGGTCCTGTGCCTACGATGTAAAAAGGAATTTCAGGAACTATCCGCGCCGCATCAAGTAACACTGATATGCCTTTTTCCTCTGCTATTCGTCCAAAGTAGAGTATATACCCTTTCTCCGACACATTTAAGTCGTAGTTTTTAGTATTAATATAATTTGGCAGATAACAAATTTTTTCCTCAGCAAAACCAAACTCAATCATTTTATCCCGGTAAAATTTACTGACAGCAATATACCTGTCTACATTTTGGTAATAACCCATCGCATAATGAAAGTACATCTCAACACTATTAACGAGACTTCCCAAAACTGAACCCTTCGTACAACGATTCCTGAAACAATTGTAAAATTTCATCCCCTTGCAATCTTCACAAATACTTCCATTAACATACATTTTATAATTTGGACATAGTGGCTTGAGATCATGAAGTGTTAGAATGATCGGAATATTTTTCTTCTTAAGAGGGCCAAAGACGGACGGGGAAATCTGGTGTTGGAAAATATGAAAATGTGCAAGATCTGGGGTATGGGATAGTAGTAGAAGCTGCATTTTTTTTTTCGCTTCAAATGAATAAATTATTTTTGATGCTGATAATACACGATTTTTTATTCCTGGTTTCGTATAGTTTACCTCATTAACAAAATATTCGGAATATGGAGTCGGTTCATTTTTACTCCCTTGCATTGAAAAAGGAATTACTGCATGACCAGCATCTTCCAGCATCTCTTTTTCACCAAAAAAGACTGATTCACTGCCACCCTTTTTCCAGTAGAATTTATTAATTGACAATATAAACATTTAAGATGGGAGCCTTATTGCATCAATTGTTGTTTTTGCAGGAGAATAATGCCAGCTTTTATTTTTTGTAAGAAAAATTGGTCTGTCTTGTTATTGTTGCTTTTATAATGCAGGTACAGTTCAATTAAGTTTAGTAGCATATAAAATTTGACATCAATAGATTGATGATCAATTATAGAGTTATTCAAATGAGGCAACAAATTATAAATACAAGAGAGACTTTCATCCAAAGCAGAAATAACGGGTACTTTTTTAATAAGGATTGCTTTATGCATTAAAAAATAGCAGATGTCATAAAAAAGGGGGCGATACCCAAATGTTTCCCAATCAATGATTTTTACTTTATTGGTGGCAACAAATCTATTCCAGGGAGTATAATCACCATGACTACTTGCCAGAAAAATTTTTTTCTCAGCGATAGATCTAAAATAGTCAACTACAACTGACAGTTCTTCATCATATTGATATAGGTTTGTTTTTTTAAAGTATTTGGATAAACTAATTGTCTTAAAGCCAAGCCTGTTATGTAATTCACTGAGGGCCAGAATATCCTTTTTTGTGAAAAAAGCGGTTATAGTTTCATTAATTAATATGTTGCTTTGTAAAAAGCCGAAAAATCTTTTATTTTCAATTTGTTCAAAAAGTTTCGGAATCTCTATATATTCCATTTCGTGTTTGCTTAACTTTTCCAGTCCTTTGAATTCATTGATTACTCTTTCAACTCCTCCTTTTGTATTAGCTAGTTTAAGATAACAAGATGGTTTGTTGTGTTCGTTGACACATTGAATTGTAAATTTCTGATATTTGCCAGGAGCTCCAGTATACAAGATATTAGGATCATAACCGTTTTCATCAAAAACAGTGGTTCCCATTTTCGATCCTTTGACGATAAATCTGTCTGGGAAAATTACTGTGAAAAGGTTAAACTTATTGAATATTTTAGCTCCTGCCCAAGCTAGCTTTGATATAAATGATGTGGGTTTAACAATAAGCCCCGGCTGGTTTAAGACATTTTTTCTATTTAAGATAATCCATCTTGGATTTTTGAACCCTGGAACTATAACGTACTCTAATGCATCATTGGTTCTGGTATATTTAGAAATAAATCTACTTCTATAGCAGTAAAAGTATTTCTTTTCTCTGTTGCCACGCCATT
>JAOZLT010000130.1 GCA_029934675.1 Candidatus Altimarinota bacterium
AGCCAGGTTCAGCATATGGTATTAAAGGGGTTTGTCTTGGGGTACCGTGTGTACTTGGTCGTTGTGGAGTCGAGAAAGTTTGGAAGTTGGATTTGACGAAGGCGGAGATGGGGAAACTGAAGAAGTCGGCGAATGTGCTGAAATCTTACTTACGAAAGTCTTAATTTCTATTATAAAATTACAAACGTTCTCTCGTTTGCGCTCATTCATTATTACAAAATTACAAACGCTTCGCTATTAGAAGATTAGAAACGTTCGCCATGCTCACTATTACAAGATTAAAAGATTAGAAAACTAAAGGTTGGCTCCATGTCTGCGGTACGCAGACACACCCGCACTAAGGCGGGTAGTGTTGTACCTGGAGCCAACACTAGACTGTAATCAGTTATCTAACTAGCATTGTCTCCACGTACAACGATGGAGCCAGCCAAGCAGGGTTTGGTAGAGTATTAGACGTTTCTAATCTTGTAATTACTAAATAATCTTGTAATCTTCTAATAGTGACCCCGATGTCATATTGGGGGAGCGTTTATAATCTTTTAATAATATCAATGTTCAACAAGCCCTTTGTCGTTCTCGACTTGGAAACCAGCGGTACAGATCCGAAAAAAAATGATATCATCGAGGTGGCTATGGTCAGATATGAAAATGGGAAGGAGGTGAAGCGTTATGATGATTTGATTAAGATTGATTATAAACTTTCTAAGATTATAACTGTTATTACCGGTATTACAGATCAAGATTTAGAGAATAATGGGAAAGATAAGGGGATTGTCTTTGAGGAAATTGAGGAGATGTTAGATGGGGCGTATATGATTGCTCATAACATTAAATTTGATGCGGGATTTTTGCAGGAAAAAGGGTTGGATTTAAATGTGTTTGGGTTTATAGATACAATCCCATTAGCTCAGATTTTGATGCCACAAGCTGTTAGCTATAGTTTGGAGTCTTTGTCTGATGACTTGGATATTAAACATGTTAATAAGCATCGGGCTATGGGTGATGTGGAGGCGACTTTGGAATTGTTTAAGAAGATGTGTGGGATGATTGAAGAATTGCCAGCAACTGTTATTAAAGATGTGCAGAAGTTTGTTAGGAGGTCAGATTGGGATGGAGGAGCGGTTTTTGATGGAGTAAAGCCAGTTGTGGCTCCGATTGTGGCTCCGATTGTGGCTCCGATTGTGGATTCAATTGCTGGTGGTGTGAAAAAGCCGCTCGAAGTTGATGAAATCCTTCAGGAAGGTGGTATTCTCCAAGAGTTTTGGGAGGATTATGAGACTCGGCCACAGCAGGTTGAGATGGCGAATAGTGTTATGAGCGCATTTGAACAGGGTTATCATCTTATATGTGAGGCACCGACAGGAGTTGGTAAGTCTCTTGGTTATCTGATACCTGCTGCGAATATTGCAATTAAAAATAAATCTAAAGTTGTTATTTCTACCAATACTATAAATCTTCAAGAACAGTTGTTTGAAAAAGATATTCCACTATTAAAAGATATTTATAAACATAGAACTGATAATCCTGGTGTTAGAACTGCGATTTTGAAAGGTCGAAGTCATTATTTATGCTTGAGGAGATTTGCGAAATTTAAAGAAAAACAGAGATTTTCTGACGAAGAGATAATTTTGGTGGTAAAAATTCTTGTTTGGCAAATAAATACAGTAACAGGGGATGGTGGAGAAATACATTTGACTCGAAATGAGCATATGATTTGGGATTTTGAACTTTGTTCAGAAAAGAAATTCTGTAGTCCAAGTAAGTGTAGGGCTTATGGTGAATGTTATTCACATAAAGCACGTAAAAATGCTGAAGAAGCAGATATTATTATAGTAAATCATGCTCTTTTATGCGCGGATATGGAAAGTGATGGAAGTTTGTTACCGGATTATCAGTATTTGGTAGTTGATGAGGCTCATAATTTTGAAGAGGCTTCTACAAATGCATTTGGAGTAACCTTAAAACAGGAAAATTTCAGTCTTCCTGTAAAGGTGGTAAAGGCTAGTTTGAGTGGTATTAAAAAAAGATATGAAGGAACTCTTTTTGCCAGTCAAATGGCGATGGATAGGGTCGATACCGCATATGATCAAATAGATGAGTTACAGAATTCTCTTGATAACCTATTTACTGTAATTGCGTATTTTGTAAGTCAAAATGTTCGGGATTCAGGATATGTTGAACATCTTTTAGTCGATCAAGTTATACTTGGAACAGAAGAATGGTTGAATTTAACAGTATCTGTTGAAGACGCAATTAGGAAAATTAGAAAATGGTTAAAAGATTTGAAAGATTTTGTGGATGCAATGATGCTTACAACTGATGAAAATTCGGAGCAGGGGGAGTTTGTTATGGAAATTCTACAAGAGACTGAAATATTACATGAACAGTTAAGTGCGCTTACAAACTTTTTTGCGGATGAGCCAAAATCAGATTATATTCGTTGGATGACTGCTGATTTACATGGTACGGTTACTGTTAACCTTGCACCGTATGTACCTGGTGATTTGCTAAAAGAGAGGCTTTACAATAAAAAGAAATCCATAATTCTTACATCGGCAACTTTGGGTGTTAAACTTGCTGATAAAAGTTATGATGCACCTGAACAACATCCATTTACATATTTTCGTACAGTGCTTAGTTTGGATGATAAATTTGAGGAATTGATTATTGATTCACCGTTTGATTTTGAGGCACAAACTTATGTAATGATTCCAAATGATGCTTTGCCGATTGTTTCTCAGAAAAGTATTCAACAATTGTCTCCGTTTTTCGCAAATCTTATTAAAAAGGTTGGAGGTAATATGATGAGTTTGTTTACGTCGTATAAGATGATTGAAAATCTCTATCTTAATTTAATGCAACCATTGCAAAATGCTGGTGTTAAATTGCTCGCACAACGTATAAGTGGTGGTCGGAATAAGATTATGAAGGCTTACATGAACGATCCAGCTCACTCAGTTTTGTTTGGTACGGCCAGTTTTTGGGAGGGTGTGGATATTAAAGGTGAGGCATTATCCACTTTAGTCATCCATAAACTTCCTTTTGATGTTCCATCTGATCCGATTTGCAAAGCGCGTAGTCAGATGTTTAATAATGGCTTTATGGAATATCTTGTGCCTCGTGCCATACTCAAGTTCCGACAGGGTTTTGGTAGGCTCATACGCTCGAAAAAGGATTTTGGAGTGATGGTGGTTTTGGATAATCGGGTACTTACAAAACAATACGGACAACTCTTTTTAGATGCGTTGCCAGCAAACATTACACTGGAAAAACCGCCACTGATGGAGATTCCGGGGAAGGTAGAGGAGTGGTTGAATTTTTCGAAAGAAAAATAAAAAATCAAAGTGTCAAAATTCAAAGATCCAAATTGGCGGGGAAATAAAATCTAATTGTTGGTCAAAAATATTTCCTTTCTTTTAGTTTTTCCGGAAAATATTCTTGATTACTACTATCTTCCATTGGAGTGTATTTGTAATCTTTTCCATAATTTAAATCTTTCATCAGTTTTGTCGGGGCGTTGCGGAGATGGATTGGGATTTCGAGATTTCCGTATTTTTCAACATCTATTTTTGCTTTTTTATATCCCATATATGCAGTAACAGATTTTTTTGCATTAGCTAGATAAATAACAAGTTGTGAAAGGTGTGCATTACATTCTGGCATACCGATTTTTTTACAGGCATCAAAAACCGAGTTGGCAAGGATTGTTGCAAAATTATCTATAACACCTACGTCTTCGGCGGCGAAACGAAGTAATCTACGCGCAATATAAATAGGATCTTCGCCTCCCTCTAACATTCTTGCGAGCCAATAAAGCCCTGCGTGGGCATTGCCTCCTCGAAGAGATTTATGCAGTGCTGAAATGATATTGTAATGTTCATCCCCGTTTTTATCGTATATTAAATGTTGTTTTTGGACTGCTTGTTTAACTAGCTCTTTTGTAATTTCTTTGTTTTGGTTTGCACATATTTCGAGTGTATTTAAGGCAGTTCGTGCGTCGCCATTAGAAAAATATGCGATAAGGCTGATAACATCTTCTTCTAGTTTAATATTTTTATTACCCAATCCTTTTACTTTATCTTTTAAAGCGTTTTTTAGAATACTGATAATGTTATTTGTGTTTAAGTGATGTAGTACAAATACTCTGGATCTAGAAATGAGGGCGCTGTTTATTTCAAAGCTTGGATTTTCTGTAGTTGCGCCAATTAAAGTAATTGTTCCGTTTTCTACATGAGGTAATAGTGCATCTTGTTGTGCTTTATTCCATCTATGAATTTCGTCCAAAAACAGTATGGTTGGTATTCTAAGCCTCATATTTTGTTTTGCGTGCTCTATTACTTTTTTTAAGTCTTTTATTCCGCTTGTTACTGCGCTTAGCTGGTTGAAATCTGCTTTTGTCTGGTTAGCGATGATATTTGCAAGAGTTGTTTTACCACTTCCTGGCGGACCCCAAAAAATCATACTTGGAATATTTTCTGATTCGATTGCGTTCTTTAAGAATGAATTTTTTCCGATAAGCTCTTCATGTCCTACGAATTCATCCAGATTATTCGGGCGTATCTTATCTGCTAACGGTTTTGTATTATTCATTAATAGTGCTTAGTATCTTTTATCTGCAATATAGTAAACATTTGTTCACTAGTCAACAGAAAACTTCTTTAGAAATCAAAATGGATCAGGAGTTTTTTTCCTTGAATTAATTTTAATCAATTAGAATTCTCCGACTCTTG
>JAOZLT010000010.1 GCA_029934675.1 Candidatus Altimarinota bacterium
AACCAAATCATTTGCTGACTAGGGCGGAGTTGGCGTATCTTGTAAGCACTGTATACAAACAAGCTAAGAACTAATTTCCAGTTGTTTATCCACCCTTTCCCAAAGGGAAGCCTTCGGCTCGGGTCGTTTATCATGTTGTTAATCAAGTTGTTTAAACTACATGAAAAACGATTCCGACAAAGTCGTACGAAGCTTTATGCGAAGTAGGACGAAGGAGGAATGGATTAACCACCTGATAAACCACATGTAACATGTACAACCAAATATCTGCAAACAAAAGGAATACTGCAATACTACTAATAGTTTTTATAGCCTTTTTCCTAGTCATAGGTTATGTGTTTGGACTAATTTATGGTGAGGGTGATGAGCAAGCTGCTATTGGATTGATGGGGATTTTTGGAATAGTCGCGATGGTATATGCCGCGATAAGCTATTATGCCTCTGGTAAACTGACATTGACGATTGCTCATGCGAAGGAGGTAAAAAGGAGTGAAAATCCAACCTTATATCGTACAGTTGAAAATCTTAGCATTGCTGCAGGAATCCCGACACCGAAGATTTATCTGATTGACGATACGGCACTTAACGCATTTGCTACTGGCAGAGATCCGAAACATGCTGCTGTTGCAATAACCAAAGGCTTATTAGACAAGCTTGAGAAACCTGAGCTGGAAGGAGTGATGGCTCATGAACTTTCTCATGTTAAAAATTTTGATATTAGGCTACAAAGCATAGTTGTTGCACTTGTAGGATTAATTGCATTAATTTCTGATATCTTTTTAAGATCTATGTTTTATGGGAGAAGAAGTAAGCGCAGAAGTGGTGGTAAGGGTGGATTAATAATTCTTTTAATTGGATTGGCACTCGCAATTCTAAGCCCAATAATCGCAAAACTCATGCAATTGGCCATTTCTCGAGAGAGGGAATTTTTGGCGGATGCGAGCGGTGCGATGATTACCAGATATCCCGAGGGTCTAGCAAGAGCATTAGAGAAAATATCGCGTGACCATGAACCTTTGGAGGTGGCGAATAAAGCAACTGCACATTTATATATCGAAAACCCACTTCGAAATGCCCATAGTGGTATGTGGCTGAATAAAATGTTCTCTACACATCCACCAGTTGAGGAGAGAATTAAAAGGTTGAGGGGAATGGGACAGTGATTTTTGTGATTATATGATTAAATTTGATTGGCTATATACCGATCATCATCACATTAATCACAAAAATCACTGTCCAGGTATGGGGGCGCCGGAGGGTTTCGAGTTTCGATTTTCGATTTTTTGTAGTATCGTTACTTCGTAATTTCGTTACTTCGTTTTTAGATGAACAAACAACTAATAAAACTCAAAATCCTCCAAATCGTCGTTGACGGTATTCTAATACTCGGTGCTTTTGCGTTGGCATATTTTTTGAGAATCGGTTTTATCTTTTCTACCGATTTCCCATTTGATCAGTATATGATTATCGCACTTATTACAATGCCAATTACTTTGATATTTATGTTTTTCGCACGAACTTATAAGCTGACTCAGCAGATTAAGAGTGTTCGTCATATGCAAAGAATTGCGTTTGTAGCAATTGAGAATGTAGCTGTATTTATGGTTCTTTATTATTTCGCTTATCATAATTTTTTCTCTCGTTTAATTTTGGTTAATATTTTTCTACTAACTTTTCTTTTTGTATACTTCTGGCATCGGATTTTCCGTTGGATTATGCAGAAAAGCGCTGAGAAAGAAATTGGAGTTTATAGAACTTTAATTATTGGAGCAAACAGACCTGCAGAAGAAATTATTAAACATCTACTTAAACATAAATCCCATATCAAACCTGTAGCGATTATAGATGCATTTGGTTCTGGAAAATCAGTAATCGCAGGAATTCCTGTTGTTGGTAAGATGAATATGTTTGAAAAAGCAATCGCTCAGCATGGAATCGACCATATTCTTCAAGTAGATCATCTTGAGCAAACCCTGAATATCATCAACTATGCCTTACAAAACAATATTAAATATACTATGCCCCCTGAACTTTTAGGAATCTTCCAAGGACATCAGAGCATTGAAGAAATTGAAGGATTGCCGTTTTTGATAGTAAAGCCTAAGACGGGATGGTGGGACAGAATATGGTAAATTTAGAATTTAGAATTTCGAATAACCAATTTCCAATCAATGGTTAAACATTCTAAATTCTAATTTCGAAATTAACTGGAAATTGGTAATTCAGCATTAAAAATTCAACATTTTGAAAACAATAATCCTCGCCGGCGGATTCGCAACACGCTTGTGGCCGTTGACGGAAAATAAGGCAAAACCACTTTTGCATCTGAAAGACAAGATGCTGATTTCTCATATCACTGATGGATTACCTAGAGATATGGAAATAATAATATCTACAAATGCTGTATTTGAAGAGGAATTTAAGAAGTGGGCAAAAGGATATTCTGACCGTCCGATTACGGTTTTTGTGGAGGACTCTGATTCTGATGAATTCAAAAAAGGCGCTCTTGGTGCCACAGCTTTAGTAATCGAGCAACTTAAGATTCATGAAGATTTGATGTTGATTGCCGGAGATAATTATTTTGGATTTAAAATGGAACATTTTATTGATACTTTTAAAAACAATCCCCTTTTAGCAGTATATGACATTGGAGATTTGGATTCTGCAAGAAAGTTCGGAGTTGTTGTTACAAAATCGGCTCCACCTCTTTCCGACGGACGACCAGGTTTACAGGTCTCAGAATTTCAGGAAAAACCACAGAAACCTAAAAGCACCTTAGTAAGTACGGGTTGCTATATATTCCCAGCGGGTAATTTGGAGGATTTGGTTATATATGCCAAAGAAAAGAATGATGATTTAGGAGGGATTTTTGAATATTTGTTACAGAAAGGTGAGACAATTGATGTGTTTTCTTTTAATGAAAAATGGTTTGATGTGGGTTCTTTTGATGGATACTTAAATGCCAACAAAGTACTTTTGGATAATCAAATTATTGAGAATGGAACTGTAAATCTTCAATTGCGTTCAGATAATATTTCAAAAGGGGATAACAACAAACTTATCGGAGGAGTGTTTTTAGGCGACAATGTTACAGTAACGAATTCTATTATCGAAGATTCAGTAATTCTGAAAAACTGTAACATTTCTAACTGTGTGATACGGAATTGTATCGTTGATGAGGGATGTAAGCTGTCTAACATAGATCTTAGCCACAAAATGATTCGACAAGGGAGTATTATTGAGAAGTAAATTGTCTGAACTATAACTCTGATGGCTCTTAGATGAATAGGATGTTTTTACTCGTAAAAATCACTTAATCAATTCAGACAATGAGTTATAAGTAATATGGTTAATGTATTACATATAACTAACTACACCCTATATTACTGACCCACTTACCCCTGTAATCAGTTAGGGGTAACTAATTACATATTACTTATATCTTTCGGAATAATTTATTTGGCATATTATGGACACATCCTCTGTCAAGCCATATCCCCTAAAATAACTTGTTTACAGGTAGTGTTTGCGCTAAACTATTTCCGCTTATTTCTAAATTCAGTAATCATGTCTAATAGATTTTCAAAAGGATTAATCACAATAATTGCACTCAGCATACTTATGGCTGTAATTGCTTTACCAGATTCGTACAAAGCTAATTGGCCAGATAATAAATTCGTTAATTTATTCAAAAATCCCAAAGTCACACTAGGTCTTGATCTTCAAGGTGGGACTCAGCTCGATTATCGCATTGATTTAAGGAGTGTAAGGGAAAAAAATAATGATGAAGATCCGGATAATGATTTGAGAGAAGCTGATGTTATCGAGGGAGTGCGAGCTACACTTGAAAGACGTGTTAACGGGCTAGGCGTTTCCGAACCTCAGATTTATCTTAGCAATGTGGCTGATGAACAACATATTATTGTTGAATTAGCCGGTATTAAAGATGTAAATGAAGCAAAGGCTATCGTAGGAAAAACTATCCAGCTTGAGTTTAAAGAGCAAAAAACTGAGATGGAAACTGATGAAAAAGATAAAGTTAAAACAGAGGCAAATGTTATTTTAAGTGAAGTTTTGGCGGAAGGAGCTAATTTTGAAACAATTGGGAAAAATGTTGAAACAAGTGATAATAAAATCGTATATAGACCGGCTAAAACAGTTTGGAAAACCTCCATTCCAAATCATTATAAAGACGTATTGGATAAACTGGAGGATGGAAAAGTACACAACCTTGTAATTGAAGGTTCCGATGGTTACACAGTAAGTGCAGGAGGTCAATTAACCGAAAAAAAAGTTCTGCTTATTGTCCAAAAAATTAAAAGTGAGATAAAGGACAAAACTGATAAGAAGTTTTCTACTTTTGAGGATGCCGCAACTGGAGTCGGGACAACAGTTGAAACTTTAAATGCGGTGAATTTGGATGAATATGATGAGACAGAGAAGACTGCCATCCAAACAATGATAGCTAATAGTGAAAAGAGTACAGATATACTTGAAACTACCGATGAATTAAAGGTTTATAAACTTTTAAATAAAATAGAGAAATCAAGTGAGATAAAAGCTAGTCATATTTTAATTGCATATACTGGAGCAGAAAGAACTCCTGAGGGCGTTACGCGTACAAAAGAAGAAGCTAAAGCCGAAGCTGATAAAGTATTAACTGAAGCTAAAGCTGACCCAGATAAATTTGCTGAATTAGCCAAACAATATTCAGATGGTCCATCTGGCCCTAATGGTGGAGATTTGGGATTTTTTAGTAAAGGCAAAATGACTCCTGCTTTTGAAACTACTGCATTTGCTATGAAAGTAGGTGATGTATCCGATGTAGTTGAAACAGAATTTGGATACCACATTATCCATGTAACAGATAAAAAAGAAACTGCAGAATCGATTAATCTTCAATTAATCAAACTTGCAAATTCCGAAGAGAACAAAGCTAAATTACAGGCTGAAGTAGATAAGATAAATGGCTATGATGTGACAACTCAGGAGGAAGAATTTGAATATAATGAGATTGCCTTTGACCTAACACCAGATCCATGGAAATCAACTGGTTTAGACGGAGCTCACTTTAAATATGCGTCTCCTACTTACAATGAAATTGGTATACCTCAGGTAAATATTGAATTTGATAGCGAAGGCGCCGATATGTTTGAAGAAATTACCGGACGATTAGTAGGTAAACCTCTTGCAATTTTTGTAGGTGGTCAGCTTATCTCCGCACCTAATGTAAATTCAAAAATCTCAGGCGGAACTGCCGTTATTACCGGCAAATATACTCCACAGGAAGCTATGCAATTGGCACGTGATCTTAACACTGGTGCAATTGACGCTCCTGTAATTCTTTCCGGCCAATATACAATTAGTGCAACTCTTGGTGAAAATGCATTGCGTATATCTCTTATGGCAGGCTTAATCGGACTTATTATATTGGCTATTTATATGGTTTTATATTACCGCCTTATGGGTGTATTTGCAGTCATCGCGCTAACCATCTATTCACTTATTATCATATTCATCTTAAAGACAACTGGCATTGTTATGACCTTGGCTGGTATCGCTGGAATAATCCTTTCTATCGGCATGGCCGTTGATGCAAATATTCTGATTTTTGAACGCACAAAGGAAGAGCTTAATAGCGGAAAGAACTTTATGGCTTCTATTACGGCAGGTTTTGAAAGAGCATGGTCTTCTATACGCGATTCTAATGTCTCATCTCTTATTACCTGTACAATTTTATGGTTTTTCGGTAATTCAATTATCCGCGGTTTTGCTTTAATGCTTGCTATCGGTATTTTGGTTTCAATGTTTACAGCAATCACTATAACTCGTAAATTCCTTTTAACTCTTTCCGGCACTTCAATTGCTAAAAAGAGATTTTTGTTTGGAGTTAAGGAGGTTGAGAGTACTAACCGATAACTATTGTGGCTACATCGAGGCTACGTTGTGGCTACGTTGTGGCTACATAGAGGCTACGTTGTGGCTACGATTGAGGCTACGTTGTGGCTACATAGAGGCTACGTTGTGGCTACGATTGAGGCTACATCGAGGCTACGTTGTGGCTACATAGAGGCTACATCGAGGCTACGTTGTGGCTACATAGAGGCTACGTTGTGGCTACTCGTTCCGTCCTTCTCCGCTAAAGTTACGAAGGACTACACTTTGTGGCTACCATTGTGGTTTAAAAATCCCTACCATCGTAGTTCCACCTGAATATATCCTCAATGACAATATCCAAATCTTTACAACAAAAATTAGATAAATACGTTCCTAAGCGAGAGCAGAATGCTTTTGTAGAGCTTGCAATAACAAAAGAATTACATAAGCTGGAAGCTATGAATGCTGAAATGGTTGAACTTTTTGTGGATGGTGGCTCTCGAGGAAATCCTGGACCTGCAGGTGGTGGCTTTGTAGTGTTTAAGGGTGTTGAGAAAGTTCTTGAAGGTTCTGAATTCTATGGCGAAAAAACTAATAACCAATCTGAGTATCTTGCGCTTCGAACTGCCTTACGTGAAACCTTTAATCGTTTTCCTGATTTTGGCATTCAGTGCTTTATGGATAGCCAGTTAGTTGTTGAACAGATGAAAGGGAATTACAAAGTTAAAAATGTACATTTAAAACAATTATTCACCGAAGTAAGCCGTATATCCACCCAATTCAAATCTTTTACTATCGAACATATCAGAAGAGAGCAAAACGAGCTTGCAGATGCATTGGCAAATAAAGCAATGGATCGAAAGCACTAGAATCTCCCAAAACCTGTTTCGACATACCTTTTATCTCCACGACTTCTCATATATTGTTGTACCTCTTCATGAATTAATGGAAAGGATTTTTCCATATATACCCCGCTACTATCTGCTTTAAGCCTACCACCACCTATATATATCTGCCCACTATCAACAACTTCTTCAATAGTCTGGCCATTTAATAATAGTAATATCTGACGCCGACAGTCTCTTGCTTCATTTTCAACTTCTACCCAAAACCCTTCACCATTCTTTGCCCCTTCCCATTTAACTTCATATATTTCCATAATCAAATAGCTTTAATAATTAGAGAACATATTAGTGTGTTTTTTTGATTTGTCAAAAACATAAGCATCATCTCAACTGAAATAACTCTTAATTTTTGACTTACCTATCTGGTGAAGAAATCCTTAACTTTCGATTAGAAAAATTTAAGAATTTCTTTTGATAATTTCCATCAAAGTGTTTTTGTCATGCACACCTACCATCTCTTCAACAACTTGTCCGTTTTTGAATATCTTTAATGCAGGGATGCTCATAATGCCGTATTGACTAGCAATATCGGTATTATCGTCTACGTTAATTTTACATACCTTCGCCTTATCACCTACCTCATCTGATAATTCATTAACAATTGGTCCTTGTGCTAGACATGGCCCACACCAAGGTGCCCAAAAATCTACCAATACAGGAATATCTTTAACATCTAAAACATCTGCTTGAAATGTATCTGATTTTGTCTCTACTACTGCCATAGTAATTTTGTTTAATTAATTAAAAACTGTACAGAGATTTTATCACTTGAATTCTTTTTTTTCAAGTTACGAAATGTTTTAAATGTGATATAAGGTTATAATTATGTATGATAAAGATGTAGTATGTCCGACAGAGACGAGTTACAACACAGCAACGTCCGGTATAACTTTACTTTTGAAACTACCTAGTATATACTTTGGTTGCAAAATAATTATTAACCAATTATTAAATGTCTACCACTGTCATGAGTCTAAAAACCGACAAGGAAATAAAAGAAAAAGCTCAAAAGCTTGCAAAAAAAATGGGGTTTCCATTAGGAACGCTTATCAATGCTTTTTTACGCCAGTTCATAAGGGATAAGGCTGTAAATTTCAGCATGGAGCCTATTATCCCCATGAGTAAGGCGCTGGAGAAAGAATTGGGCAGAATAGAAAAGGATATCAAGAAAGGTAAAAATATATCTCCTGCTTTTAGCAATGCTGACAATGCTATTGATTATCTTGATAATGCTAAAGTTTAATGCAATATCATTTACATAAAAGCTTTGTAAAAAGTTACAGAAAACTGCCAGTAAAATTAAAGAAAATAGTCAAAGAAAAACTGATTTTATTTTGCAATAATCCATTTTTGCAGGAATTAAATAATCATGCACTTACTGGTAAATATCAAGAGTACAGGGAGTATTAATATAACTGGTGATTACCGTGCTGTTTATAAGGAAATCGGGAAACAGGAGGTTATTTTTGTGATACTAGAATCGCATTCTCATTTATATGATTAAATGCTGACCTGAGTAAAAATGCTAAAATTTTTGTTTAGATTGAGTTTCGATAAAAATACGACGAACAAGGCTTCATTAACGTTGTACTCTTCGACAAACTCATGACAATATTTTAACCTCAATTTCGATCCGAATACCAAAAACCCCTCCAGATTATGAAGGGGTTTTTAAGATTAAAATAATCAGACGCTTATCCAATTAGCGAACAGCATCTTTAAGGCTTTTACCAGCTTTAAATGCAGGAATGTTCATAGCTGGAATTTTGATTTTCTGAGATGGGTTGCGTGGGTTAACACCAGTACGAGCAGCACGTTTGCTGATACGGAAAGTTCCGAAACCAGTAATGGTTACATTTTTTCCTTTTTTAAGTTCTTTTGTTATTGAGCTTAAGATTGCATCTAAAGATACATTAGCAGTTTTTTTAGTAACTCCTGCTGCAGCTGCGATAGCTGTAACTAAATCTTGCTTAGTCATAATTAAATAATTTAAGAATTAAAACGTGCTACTTCGCTATTAATTTGATGGCGAAGACGCAAAAGTTAGTATAGTCAGCAAAAAAATAGCTGACAAGGGTTTTTTGTCTATTTCAAGCGAAAAAGTCGACTGTCGAAATTTTGTATTCATATTTTTGCAAGTACTTAAGCCATTTTTTAATGATTTGACGAAAAAACGTTTTTACTAGTAAAGTAATTTTTGGCTTAACCTAAACGAAATAATGATGCAACAGCTCAAGATGTAGGGGTGTAGAATGTAGGAAATAGCTTTTGCTTTTAAAGCTTTGACACTTTGGATTTTTGGAAAGTTATTTTGTTCTTTAATTAAGAAAAAGTTTTACATTTTAAATATTTAATGTATTTTTCATATCGATATTTGCTAATTAATAGTATATGAATCATGTAATAATTGTAGAATCTCCTGCAAAGGCTCGAACATTAAAGAAATTTTTAGGTGCCAAGTACAATGTAAAGGCATCCATGGGGCATATACGCGACCTTCCAAAAAAAGAGCTCGGGATAGATGTGGAAAATAATTTTAAACCAAAGTATGAAATCAGTCCTGATAAGAAAAAAATAGTTAAGGAGCTTAAAGAGCTTGTCCATAAATACAAAGATACTATGGTCTGGCTCGCAGCTGATGAAGATCGAGAAGGAGAGAGTATTGCATGGCATTTAGTTCACGCATTAGGTTTAGATAAAGATCAATATAAACGTATTGCTTTTCATGAAATCACCAAACCGGCAATTCTGAATGCTTTGGAGAACCCACGTAATATTGATTTTCATTTAGTACATGCACAACAGGCTCGTAGAGTATTGGATCGTCTGGTTGGTTATAAGCTTTCCCCATTACTTTGGACGAAGATTCGAGCCGGTTTAAGCGCTGGGCGTGTTCAGAGCGTTGCAGTCAGGCTGATTGTGGAACGTGAGCGGGAAATTGAAAAATTTAAGCCTGAGGAATATTGGAATATAGATGTAGATCTTAAAGCAAAGAAAGGTGAGTTTAATGCTGATTTAGCTAAAATCAAAGGTAAAAAAGCTGAAGTTAATAATAAAAAGGATGCTGATAAGATTTTAAAGGATTTAAATAAAGCTGATTATACAGTTACGGATATTGTGAAGAAAGAATCAAAACGCCAGCCCTCTCCACCATTTATTACCAGTACGCTTCAGCAGGAGGCATCTCGTAAACTTGGCTTTTCTGTAAAACAAACAATGGTTATAGCTCAGCAGTTGTATGAAGGTGTTTCTCATGGTAAAGAGCATACTGGTTTGATTACTTATATGCGTACAGACTCTTTTAATCTTTCTAATGTATTTCTTAAAGATGTGCCTAAAGTAATTAAAAAAATATATGGTGAAGAGTATGCGTTAGGAACTCCAAGAATATTTACTAAAAAAACTAAAGGCGCACAGGAAGCACATGAAGCAATACGTCCAACTGAATCTAGTAAAACACCTACTGATTTAAAATCTCATTTGGACCCATCTCAGTATAAGTTATATAAGTTGATTTGGGAGAGAGCTATTGCTTCTCAAATGCCAACTGCGATATTGGATGTAACTACGGTAACGGTTAAAACTGATAATGATTATACTCTTATTACAAAAGGTCAAGTTATTAAATTCCCAGGATTTATGAAAGCTTATGTTGAGGGATTAGATAATCCTGATGAAGCTCTTCAGAATAAAGAACGTATTTTGCCTAACATAGAAAAAGGTGAAAATTGCAAACTGAAAAAGGTTAATTCTGAACAGAAATTTACCCAGCCTCCCGCACGATATACAGAGGCAACGCTTGTGAAAAAATTAGAATCTGAAGGTATTGGTAGACCATCCACATATGCTCCAACTATTTCCACAATAACCAACAGGGGATATATTGAAAAAAAACAGGATAAGAAACTTTATCCACTTGAAATCGGGTGTATTGTGAATGATTTTTTAGTTGAGCATTTTTCCGATATTGTCGATTATAATTTTACTGCTGATATGGAGGAAAAGCTTGATGATATTGCCGAAGGAAAAGTTAAATGGGAACCTGTTATAGAAGAATTTTACACACCATTTGCAAAATTACTGGAAGAAAAGAAGAAGAGTATTAAGAAGGGTGATATTATTCATGAGAAAACCGATGAAATATGTGATATTTGTGGCGCGCCAATGCAGGTCAAGCTTGGCAAAAACGGAAAATTCCTTAGTTGTTCAAAATATCCTGAGTGCAAAAATGCTAAACCTATGAAGGAAGATCGTGAAAAAGAGGAAAAACTTCAAAAGAAATTTAAAGATGAAAAATGTGATAAATGTGGTTCACCTATGATTATTAAAACTGGGCGTTTTGGAGATTTCTTGGCTTGTAGTGGGTATCCAAAATGCAAATCAACCAGGCCATTAACTCATTCGCTAAATATAAACTGTCCAAAGTGTGGTGCAAAACTTGTTGAAAAACGCACAAAAAAAGGTAAGGTATTTTATGGTTGCAGTAATTATCCTAAATGTGATTTTGCAACTTGGGGTAAGCCTTTAGAAGATCCATGTCCTGTTTGCAAAGGACTGCAAGTGCAAGAAAAAAAGAATCTGATTAAGTGTCAGAAATGCGGGAAAGAGACGGAAATTTAATTCGCATTTCTGATTTTATTTTTCAATTTTTATTTTTTCAATTTAGTTGTAAAATGAGTTGCAATATAATCTTTTGAAATGAGTAAAAACATTCTGTTGAAAAAAATCTTGGAGAAAAAGAAGAAAAACACCACTATTTTAGACAAGGTTCTTTTTGTAATTCTTGCTCTTGGCTTTGCTATGATGCTCGCATTTTTTGCATACCTTTTATGGTTCACACTTACTAATCGAAGTGTTATATACTTCCTGCCAGCAGAAAAAACAGTTGCATATTTTGAACTGGAAGATATGTCTCTTCCCCCTAAATTCAGCCAAGAAAAATTATTTAATCTTGTTGGGGTAAGTACAATTTTAGATAAAGCATTTGGTTTGGATGTTAAAGAGTTGCAGGATCATTTTACTCAAGGTAGGCTTGGATTTTCTCTTGTTAAAGATGGTAATGATGAAAATAAATTACTTCTCTTTTTCCGTACCAGAAGCAAGAGTACAACCCTTAAATATTTTGAAAATCTTGGTTTGAAAAATGAAGAATTATCTATTATTGGTGAGAAAAAGAATGTGATTTATTCTTATCCTCAAAGTCGGTCTTTTGCGTTTAGTTTTATTGGTTCTTATCTTTTTATATCAGAAGATTTAGATACCCTTAAGCTAGTTCAATCTGTACATCAAGGACTTGAGAATAGTTTGAATGAAGATCTCAATTATCAAAAATCTCTGGCTAATCTACCAAGACAGGTTTGGGGTCGAGGATACATCAATATTCAATCTCTAAACTTTGGTGGAGATAAAATGGTAAATCAACTAATCAATCCACTAAAAAATTTACTTAATCACTTCGCGTTAACCATCCGAAAGCAACAAAACGGCTTCCATTTCAATACCATGCTTTCTATAAATCCAGAGCTTCTTTCTTTAAACAAAGGTTATACAGATTCGACACGTTTTACATATAGCCTTTCTGATTTTATTGGAGCTAAGAATTTATCTACTTATATCGGCGGATCAAACTTAAGTGATGAGTGGGAAAACACACTTGAAACCATAAGTCATTTAAATCCTGCTTACGGTATAATTTTGGAGGGTGTACTTAGGGCACAACTATCTAAAATTTTTGGAGATAATGTAAGTTTAAGGAATGATATCTATCCTCTTTTTGATGGTGAGTATGCGTTTGTTCTTGAAAATCTGGCTGTAGCTAATGAAGATGATAATAGTAAAAATAGTAATAAACTTGGTGTGAAATTAATATTAATGCATTCGGATATAAACTTTGCCAAAACTAAACTTGAAAAACTTTTTAACGGTTTTAAATTGCTATCCACGCAATTTGCACCAAAATTAAAAGTATTTGAATTGCCGGATGGAACTGAAAGCAAAGAACTTGTTGCAGATCCAACGAGAATGAAAGAGACAAAAGAGACTTATAATGATTATGAAATCAATTGTCTAAACATTACTGACTCTTTATATGGATTTTGCTACACCGTTACAAATAAACTCATTGTTTTAAGTAATGACTCCAATTCTATTAAAGAAACTATTGACCTAAGTACTTCTCCTAAATTCGTGCTTTCACAATCTCAATCATTTAGACAAGCACTTAATAATCTAAGTGCAGTTAGTGACGAGATTACTTATGTGTCATTAGATAATACAAATGTACTTCTGAAGAATAATAAATTTGGTTTAGGGCTTATAACTAAAAACATACTTGGCTCTTTCGAAGCAATGACTTGGATAAAACATTATTTTAATGACGGAGTTTCAACAGAGGGATTTCTATTGTTGAAATGATGAATTTTTAATTTAGAATAACCAAAATAATATTTCTGATTTCTCATTTCTGATTTAATTTCTAACTCATAATTCATAATTGATAATTTATGTATCAGTTTAGAATAACCATTCAACTAGTCTCATAGTCTACGACCAATTTCCACTCAATTAGCTTCATGGTCTACGACCAATTTCGATTCGGCTGAGCTCGTCGCAGGCCAAAAGATTTCGAATGTAGAATTTTTAAACATATATTTATTATTAATGGTTAAATATTCTAATTATCCGAAACATTTTAAAAATTAAAAATTAAGTTGACACCTTGTCCACCTTTGATAAACTGATTTAGCACTCAACCTAAAGAAGTGCTAAATTTTATTATTTAACTGAAATATGAATATGAATATCAAACCGCTAAATGGTTATGTGGTCATAAAGCCTCTTGAGCAAGAGGAAATGACAAAATCAGGGATCGTTATTCCGGACACAGCTAACAAAGAAAAACCTTCTGAAGGTGAAGTAGTGGCTGTTGCCGACAAAAATATAAGCTCAAGTGGAACTGAGCTTCCTATTGAATTAAAAGTAGGAGATAAAGTACTTTATGGTCGCTACTCTGGAGAAGATGTAAAAGTAGAAAATGTTGAATACAAAATTGTTGAAATGACATCAGTAAGGGCTATTGTGGTGTAATCCTGATTTCGATTTTAATGATTAGTTGTCGTTTAAAATCGAAAATCGAAGTTCGAAACTCGAAAATTTATTAATTTTAATTTTAAAAAAATGGCTAAAGATATATTACATGGTGACGAAGCACGTCAAAAATTATTGAGTGGTATTGAAAAATTAAATAATACCGTTCGTGTAACAATGGGGCCTAAGGGTCGCAATGTTTTATTGGAGAAAAAATATGGTGCACCAACAATTACTAACGATGGTGTAACTATTGCTCGTGAGATTGAGCTTGAGGATCCATTTGAGAATATGGGTGCTCAGCTTGTTAGAGAAGTTGCAAATAAAACCAACGATGTAGCAGGTGATGGTACTACTACTGCAACAGTTATGGCTCATGCGATTGTAAAGGAAGGTATGCATCATATTAAGACAAATAAGGTTAACCCGATGCTACTCAAAAAAGGTATTGAAGAAGCCGTTAAAATCGTAGTAGGTGAATTAGATAAAATGAAAAAAGACATAAAATCTAAAGAAGAGATGGAACAAGTTGCGACAATCTCTGCTCAAAACCCAGAGGTAGGCAAGCTGATTGCTGAGGTTTTTGAC
>JAOZLT010000131.1 GCA_029934675.1 Candidatus Altimarinota bacterium
ATAAAAATTAAGCTTTTCCAATCAGGATGATAACCTCTTTTTTTATCGGGATGTTCATATAAATGTGATCCATCAAAATTTCCTAAACCATGGGCATCATCCGGAAAATGTGAAGGTACCCAATCGAGTATTATTCCAATATCATTTTGATGAAACTTATCTACTAAATATTTGAATTCGTCAGGATAACCAAAACGTGAAGTTGGAGCAAAATAGCCCGTAATTTGATAGCCCCAAGATGGATCATAGGGGAATTCCATAATAGGCATCAACTCTACATGTGTAAAATTCATATCCTTTACATAATTCACCAACTCGTCTGCCAATTCAAAATAAGATAAAAAACGATTTTCTTCTACCTTTTTTTTCCAAGAGCCTAAATGAACTTCATATACTGAAAATGGGGCATCTAATGCATTATTTTTCTTCCTTTTATGTAGCCACTTAGAGTCTTTCCACTTGTAGGTATCTTCCCAAACGATAGAAGCTGTTTTTGGAGGATGTTCATTTCTTCTCGCATAAGGATCAGCCTTCTCTAAAACTTCATTGGTGTGCTCCGCTATTATTTTGTATTTGTAATGAGTTCCTTTTTTAATAGTAGGGATAAAACCTTCCCATATTCCAGAGGAATCCCAACGTACGCTGAGTTGGTATTCTTCGCCTTTCCAAAAGTTAAAATCTCCGATAACTGAAACTTGACTCGCATTCGGTGCCCAAACAGCGAAATAAGTGCCTTTAACTCCATCTAAAGTTATTAGATGCGAACCGAACTTTTCATAAAGTCTAAAATGTTTACCACTTTTGAATAAATCAATGTCGAAATCGGTAAAAAGGCTGTGGGAAATTACTTTGTTCATATAAAGGTCTTACGTAATGATAAGATGACTACAAGTCATCTTATCACTCTTAATTTAACGACAGCACAGCTTAGAACCATAGTGTCATTATTTTATTTATAAATCTATTTATTCTTTTTAGGAATGACTGAACCATGAGGAATAATAACTCCTTTCTTAATCACGACAATACCTTGTCTGATTGCGTAAGTTTTTGTTTCCTCATCCTTTAGATCTGGGTCACCATTTATACGAACATCATCGCCAATACAACAATTCTTATCTAAAATTGCGTTCTTTATAAAACAGCGATCACCAATACCCATTGGAACATTCTTTTTGTTGATTACTTCTTCTAATTTTTGGTAGTAATCACTACCCATCATATAGGTATTAATCACCGTAGATTCTTCACCTATTCTGGAGCGAATTCCAATAACAGAACGTTCAATTTTTGCAGCATGAATAAGACATCCATCGGCAACTACTGTCTTATTAAGAGTTGTTCCAGAAATTTTAGTTGTGGGCAACATACGTGCTCTCGTGTAAATACGTTTTGATTTATCATATAAATCAAAGTCTGGAATATTATCGGTAAGTCCTAAATTTGCTTCAAAAAAAGAATCAATATTCCCAATGTCTGTCCAATATCCTTCAAATTGATAGCTTAACATCTTTTGTTTACCTAGAGCTTGTGGCATGATTTCTTTTCCAAAATCCATGGTATCAGGATTTTTCATTAAATCAATTAACAGTTTTCTATTAAAGATATAGATTCCCATAGAAGCTAGATATTGTCTATCTTCACCTTCCATTTTAGGGCTTACTTTTGAAGTCCAGTCTGGTAATAATTTGGCTTCTGGCTTTTCGATAAACGAACTGATAAAGCTATTCTTATCTGTTTTAAGAATACCAAATGAAGTAGCGTCTTTTGCATTGACAGGCAATGTTGCAATAGAAATATCAGCTCCTTTTTTAATATGTTCTTGCATCATCTTTTCATAATCCATTTGGTATAATTGATCACCAGAAAGAATTAGAAAATAATCAAAATCATAATTTAAAAAATGATGCATACTTTGACGTACTGCATCTGCCGTTCCTTGAAACCAACCCTGATTTTCTGGAGTTTGTTCTGCTGCCAACACATCTACAAAAGCCTTGCTAAACTGACCAAAATGATAGGTGTTTTTTATATGTCTGTTTAAAGAAGCTGAATTAAACTGTGTTAAGACAAACATACGTTCAATGCCCGAATTAAGACAGTTAGAAATGGGAATATCAACCAATCTGTATTTACCTGCTATAGGTACTGCAGGTTTTGATCTCGCCTCAGTTAACGGATATAATCTAGAACCTTGACCACCTCCCAAAATAATAGCTAACACATTTTTATTAATCATAATTTACTGATTTAGAGATTTATATAAATTGACATAGGTCTTTGCTGAAGTCTCCCACGAATGGTTAATATTCATAATACTATTTCTTATTTTTTTTAATTTAGGCATATTCTGATATAGTTCTTCACCTCTTTTTAAGGCATAGACCATATCTGAAATACTCACATTTTGGTGTAAAATTCCGAAACCATTTTCATTAATATCTATAACCGTGTCTTTTAAACCTCCAATACTTCTGACAATAGGAATTGTTCCATATCGCAGGGCATACATTTGATTTAGACCACAAGGTTCAACACGTGATGGCATTAATAAAAAATCAGCACCAGCATACATAATATGCGACAGTTTTTCATCATAACCAATAAACGTATTGTAGGTTCCTTTGTATTTCTCTTTAAGTATTTCTAATTCATTTTCTACATCAGTATTCCCAGATCCTAGTAAAAGAATTGAGCTGTTATTTTCTCGTAATATTAAATCAAAAGCCTCAGGCAACAATTCGGCTCCTTTTTCACCTACTAATCGTCCGATAAAAACAAAAAGAGGTTTCTTATTATCTAAATTAAAACGTTTACATAAGTAGTTTTTATTTACCCTTTTACCAGATTGGACTTGAGTAATTTTATAATTCTTTTCAATATAATGATCTGTTTCTGGATTCCAAACATCGGTATCAATTCCGTTTAAAATCCCAACACATTTAGCACTTTCATGTAATAAAAGTGATTCTAAACCATTCGCTTCTTTTTTAAGTTCCTCCATATAACTCGGTGAAACAGTCGTAACCCGCCAAGCACATTTTATTGCTGTAGCTAGTGGGTTAATTTGATTATCCCAATCTAATAGGCCCACATTAGCACTATCAAATGTTGGAATATTTGCCAATTTTTCATAAGAAAACCAACCTTGATATTGCGCATTGTGTATAGTAAAAACTGTCGGAATATTTCGTAATTTTTTATATTTCATTGATTGCGTCATCATAAATGGAATAAGTCCCGCATGATGATCATGACAATGAATAATTGAGGGTTTCTTTTTTAAAGTTAAAATCCAGTCTAAAGCTGCTATTTGAAAAGCAAGAAAACGATCTGTATCATCAGATGAATAGACATAATTTGTAAATATAAGATCTGGAATTGAAACGAAAAAAATATCAAAACCTAATTCGTTATTCTCTAATTTTTTTATTTCAAAAGAAAAGGATTGACTGCCTAAGTTTACATTAGATTGATAAAGTGTTGTGAATGTATTCTTTTGCGTAAAAGTATTATCGTAAAAAGGCATCAAAACTTCAGAGCTCGTTTTTTGAATGTTTTGATATTTAGGTAAGGCTCCTACTACATCAGCCAATCCTCCAACTTTAGCAATTGGATAACATTCTGCACTGATATGTAGTATTTTCATCTGTTTATATATTTACCGCTAAGACGCAAAGGTGCAAAAAGTTTTTAATCATTTTCTTTTGCGTCAAGCCTTGTTAATCATCAATGTTTCATTTGTTAAATATTTTCTCGCTAAGACGCAAAGGCAAAAAGAAATAGTTTTAATAAACAAAGTTAGCTAATTATAATGAGTTTAAACTACTCATTTAACAAACATATATTACCTAATTGTATTTACCTTATCCATGAATTTTTTTATGCGTTCACTATCTAATTCATTTTTCCAAAAGCTCTCTTTTTTAAAATAAGAACCCACAATCAAAGCATCTGAAATAGTAAGATATTGTTCTACATTATCCAAATTAACTCCTGAACCAATAATCACTGGAAGTTTTGTAGCATTTTTTACTGCTATTATCTCACTACTATCTGCTTCTAAGCCTGTTTGTTTTCCAGTAAGGATCAATCCATCTGATAAAAAGAATTCAGCAGCATGAGCGGTTTCTACAATATCAACATCTGCAGTGACGGCATGTGAACTGTGTTTTTTCTTTATATCTGTAAAGACTGCAATATGATCTGCATCAATTTGTTTTCTATAACGTAATAACTCCGCCGCTTGGCTATCAATATATCCTTCATCGGCAACATGCCCAAAAACAAAACCTTCAGCACGAATAAAATCTAATTGGGATGCTTTTGCCACTGCTAAAGCCTCTTTGTTTGCTCCAGCCAAAATCTGAATACCCATGGGTAAGTTTGTTTCTTGTTTGATTGCATTAGCTACAACGGTCATCATTGCATTAATTTCTGGTCCTACGTTATTTTTTTGATAAGGAACATCGTGCATGTTTTCAATCATCAAAGCATCAATTCCAGCTTTTTTATAGATAAGCGCTTCTCTAAGAGCTTCATCTAATATAAAACGAATATCTCCAGCATAATTTGGAGTTCCGGGAAGTGCTTGAATGTGAATCATTCCGATTACTGGATGGGCAACTTGAAATATTTTTTTAAATTTTTGCATTAGATAGGATTAACATCTGAATATCTTGTAA
>JAOZLT010000132.1 GCA_029934675.1 Candidatus Altimarinota bacterium
CTATCAATCCTTATGGGAATGCAGATGAATGGGATGACAGATGATGTATCAGGTGAAGAAGGAGGGGGTGAAACAGTAGGCGACTTATTAACAACCGATGATGTTACAGGCGATACTACAGATACTACCAAGGAGGATGAAACAGTATCTGACGACACTGCTACTGGCGAGCCCTCAGAAGCCGAAGCGAAGGAGGAAGCTACTGAATAATTAAGGGAAAAACCCCCTATCATGACTTGTCAGGCTAGGGGTTTTTTGAAACTTGTAATTAGTATTTTTACGTTCAAACACACCACATCGGTCATTCCCGACCCCGATCGGGAATCTGGTGATTGTATATACGATTTTTTTACAGATTTCCGATGGTGCCTGCCTTTGCCAGTAGGCAGGCTCGGAGGTGACAATAGCGTAAGCTCGCATTTGAGTATACCGAATAGTGTTTGATAGCTTGCAACAACCTCATTTTTCCGATATTCTTTCTTACGAAATAAATACAGATATATACCTTCGCTTTTATAATATTCGTATAATGCACTGTAGCTAAATAATTACGTTTGGCTAAGCAAATCGAAATAAAAGCTATGGTGCATACTACAATCAATTAAATTATTTAAGCGAAGGTGTATAAATGAAGAAAATTATAATCGTTTACGGCACTACAGGCGGAAATACTGAAATGGTAGCAGAGGTTGTTGCGGAGATTTTGAGCAAAAAGCATAAAGTAGATGTTAAACGGGCAGAGTTGAGTAGTGCTAAAGACATCCTCAAATACGATGTTTGCATTTTAGCCAGCCCCACTTACGGACACGGACTTCTCGAAGCTCACATGGCAAAGTATGTAAAAGGACTAAAAGAAGTGGATCTAAAAGAAAAACCATGTGCAGTAATTGGTCTCGGTGACCCAAAATACGAACAACAATATCATATCGAATCAGCTCCGATTCTGGAAAAAAAGTTAACCGATGCAGGTGGCAAGCTCTTATTACCAGCACTTCGGATTAGCATGACTCCCGTTATGCATCTTAAAGGCTTTATTCCACACTGGACAAAACAGCTTCTTGCGAAGCTACAATGACCAATTTAGAATTACCAATTTCCAAATAATGTTTAAACATTCTAATTTCTAAATTCGAAATCGTTTGGAAATTGGAGATTCGAAATTCAAAATTAATAATTTCATTCATGAACAGAACAACCCTAAAAGTAGCAGGCGAATCCGGTATGGGCCTCCTGTCCATAGGTAGGATTGTAGCAAAAGTGCTAAAAAGCATGGGTTTTTATGTGCATTCAGATAGGGAATATCCTTCGCTTATTAAAGGTGGTCATAGTAATCTGCAAATCGACTTTGCCTTAAAACAGATTCGTTCCCTATCACGTGAAGTAGATTTGGTTATAGCTCTGGATAGACCTGGATTAGTTGAATATATAGAAAATATTAAAAAGGGTGGAATTTTGGTTCATGGTTATGAACGTCATCATTTAATAAAAGACTTGGCAAAACGTGCAAAAAAAAGAGGTGTTAAGCTTGTTTATCTTCCAGCACACACAATTGCTCGCAATCTCGGCGGTTCAGATGTAATGGTAAATGTAGTATTGCTTGGATTGATGTGGAGGATACTAGGTTTTGATTTGAAGCCATTAGAGGCAGCAATCAAAAAACAATTCGCATCAAAACCTCAACTTTTAGATATCGACTTAAAGTGTGTACGTGCAGGTTATAAGGCTGAAGGTGAAGATGACAATCCTCGCAAAATACCTCAATATAAGATTTCAATACCAAAAACCAAACCTAAAACCATTCTTCTTGATGGAAATATGGGGGTAGCTTTGGGGGCAATAGAAGCGGGTGTGCGTACTTATTTTGCATATCCAATGAGCCCTGCAAGTTCAATTTTAATGTATCTTGCAAATTTTTCACATGAAACTAAAATGGTCGTTAAACAAGCAGAAGATGAGATTACGGCTGCTCAGATGACATTAGGAGCTAATTTTATGGGTTCACGTGCTTTTACTGCAACATCAGGTGGTGGTTATGATTTGATGACAGAGACAGTATCCCTTGCAGGCATGACAGAAACTCCGTGGTTGTGCGTCATATGCCAGCGTCCCGGACCGGCAACAGGCTTACCTACATGGACAGGTCAGGGGGATTTGAATATGGCGATTCATTCCAGTCATGGCGAATTTGCGCGTTTGGTTGTAGGCGCATCCGATCCTACGTCCTGTTACGAACTCATGCAACATGCCATGAACTATGCCGAAGAATTTCAAATTCCGGTAATATTGCTTAGTGAAAAGACAATAGCTGAGGCTCAAACAATGGTTCCTATATTCAATTCAAAAATTCCGATTAAACGAGGATTGGTAACGGGTAAAGATTTAGAAAACTTAAAGCCATCAGATCGCTACAAAATTACTAAATCGGGTGTATCTCTTCGCTGGTTACCAGGTACAAGTAAAGCAGGCTATTATGGTAATGGTGATGAACATAAAGAAGACGGAACTTTGACAGAAAAGGGAGAAGAAGTAATCCCGATGTACGAAAAAAGGATAAAAAAACTAGAAACTTTAAAAAAAGTTTTACCGGATCCAGTTGTTTACGGAACAAAATCCAATGCCGACATCTCATTTATTGGCTGGGGTAGTAGTAAATCAGTAATGCTGGATGTAATTGATGAGATGAAGGGAAGTGGTGTAAAGGTAAATTATTTACACTACGAATATCTTTGGCCACTTAAAGAAAAAGCAGCTGAAAAGTTTTTCAAAAACAACAAAAAAGTTCATATTCTCGAATGTAATTACCAAGGCCAACTTGCCAATATGATAGAGGGAACTACTGGCAAAAAGTTCAAAGGCCGACTTCTAAAATGGAATGGAAGACATTTCTTCCTTGAAGATGTAATAGATTATATAAATAAGAACTCTTAACTCTTAACCCGCCTTTGCTGGCAGGCAGGCTCTTAACTCTTAACTCTCAACTCTTAACTCTTAACTCTCAACTAATGTCCAGGGATTACAAAACACTGGCAGACCGTAAAAACGAATATCTCGCCTATGAAGGACACGAAGTTATAACCTGGTGCGCAGGTTGCGGAAATTATGGAATTCAAAAAGCTTTGGAAAGAGCTATGGTACTAGAAGGAGTTCTTCCGAATAACGCACTTTTTTGTTATGACATAGGTTGTCATGGAAACGGTTCAGATAAGATAGGTAAGGAAGGTATATATACAATACATGGTTTACATGGTCGTGTTATTAGTGTCGCAGCTGGCGCTGCAGTTGCAAATCCACAAATGAAAGTTATTGCGGAAGGAGGGGATGGTGGTACTATGAGCGAAGGAATAAACCATCTTATCCACGCAGTTCGCAGTGACTACCCCATGATGTTTATTTTGCATAATAACGAAAATTACGGGCTTACAACCGGTCAGGCTTCCGCATGTACACGTAAAGAACGCCCAATGAACGGTTCTCCAGACGGAGTAGCAAGTGAGCCGATGAATGTTTGTGATTTTGTGCTAGGCTTAAATCCATCTTTTGTAGCTCGCTCATTTTCCGGAGATATAAAGCATATGACAGATACACTTCGTGCAGGATTACAACATAAAGGATTTGCTTTTATAGAAATTATGCAGGTTTGCCCTACATATAATCGACAAACTCCACAGAAGTGGTATTTAGAAAGGACAAATTATCTAAAACATACACCAAAAACAATTGAATCCGCACGAAAAGCCGCAAAAGATTTAACTAACAAAATAAGTTACGGAATTTTATATCAAGATAAGAAATTACCAAATTATATGGATCGTCTGGCAAATCGTAATGATATAAAAACTACACCAAGAGATGAGGTTAAAAGATTTAATATAAAAGGATTGATAAAGAAATTTGAATAATAATTTGTATTTTTATAAGTAAATTGTTGCAGGTATATTTTTGCGAGTACTTTTTTTGAATATCGGTAATAAGTAAATCAATCATACACGGTGTCTTAAATGTCAGTGAGTTTTATAAAATTTGAGATACAGGCATTTGATATTAGAGATTTTTTGTGGTATAATATATGGATAGAAATATAAAAAATGCCGGATAAACAACAAAATCAAAACACAGATACAAAACAGCCAAAGCCAAGCCTGTCAGCTGGATCCGAAAGCTACCTTGCTGAACAGACTGAAGGTATAAAATTTCTTCGGAGTAAATTCAAAGATCTCCACAGCAGTCCGGAGGCAAGTTCTGCCGCCAGACGCAGTAAGGATAAAACAGGTGAAAAAGTACCCCAAAAACCCGAAGCCAGGATTGCGAATTATCTGTATCGGTTCCGAGAGATTATGGATAACAAGGATGATACTGAACGTCAGCGTGGGATTGAATGGCTTAAAAATGCCATGTACCGCCTGCATGTGATTAAACCAGATAAAGTTCCCGAAAGCGAATATCTTTTGGAACAGCGGATTGCCCGTGAGCTGGGGCACGGTGATGTTGAAATCACTGAAGAATTTAAAGAGAGGAAAAATGCCCAGATAATCAATAACCAGAAAGAAAGCCTGGATAGGTGGATCGACTATTTGTTTTCACCTGATGCGGATTATCCTGATTGGGCAAAATATTGGGCATTCCGCTCTATGCTTAATATGGGTAAATTTGAAAAAAAGGAAGATGAACATGGTAAGGAAA
>JAOZLT010000011.1 GCA_029934675.1 Candidatus Altimarinota bacterium
GGTCGATTTATTTATGGGCTAGGGTTAGCTGGTGTAGAAATTAATCGTAAAATGGTAGCTGTACTTGCTGTTAACGAACCGGATGTATTCAAAGAAATAGTTGAAAAAGCTAAATCAGCATTACCACCAGAAGGACAAGCTCCTGACCTATCCAAATTAAAGAAAGCTACTAAACCTAAAACTGAAAGTGAAGATAACGATTCTGACAAAGTAAAGGCAGAGAAAAAAGCGCCTAAAAAACCTAAACAAGATTCTGAAAACGAAATTAACAATTCTCACCCTGAATCAGATTCTGAAAGTGAAAATAACGATTCTCATAAAGAAACTAAATAAGATAAATTCTGGGCGAGATTAGCGAAGTATCACACCCCCCTATCCCTGGAAGCGCATGTTTGGAAGCGAGATTGGCAATCTCGCCAACCGACCCACCCAACTACTAAGGACATAGATGATATACTCACATACCGAACCACTCAATCTCCAAAAACGAACTTGGCAAATCTCGCAAAAAAACCTGTTGCTCTCCTAATGGATTTACCTCATAGGTCCACCATACGTGGGATGGAGATAGAGACCATAGTAACGGGTTTTTTAATTATCACTAAATCAATAAACCAATGCTTGCGCCTGAACAAAGTTTACCAATAATATAATATACAGTCAGACAATCACTGGCAAATTTTTGTTTTAGACACCAGAAAAGTTTACAGTGCCGCTTTTTTACTTTTGCTTTTTATATATAATTCATATATAATTCATATATAATCAATATAAAATTCATATATAATGACTATTATCAACTTTTCAGTTACCGACCCTCTTGCAAAAAAAATTAATAAAATAATCAAAGAATGGGGATTTGTAAGTAAGGCGGAATTTTTTAGATTTATTGCACTTAATTTTATCGACCGACACGAAAAAAAACTACTTTCCAAAGACCAGGAAATTGCATATTTAAGTGAAAAAATGGAACAAATAATAAAAGAAAAGTTTAAAGGGAAAAAACTACCTTCTTTAAACAAACAACTCGAAGATATTTTGTAGCCCCCTTACATAATGGGGAGCATAAATGGATATATTGTATTAAAACGAATAAGATGTACAGCTACATTATAGTAAAGCATTTTAAGAAACAGCTAAAACCATATGCCAAGAAATTCATAACTATTATTTCCGACGTAAAAAGGGAGCTTATTTGGTTTGATAAAAATCGAGCTGTTGACTTAGGTAAACACATATTCAAAATCCGTTTATCAACAATAAAATTAAAAAGAGGTAAAAGTAAATCCTTCAGATTAATTGTATATATTTTTGAAAATGATTACATAATAACCCCAATAGCCATATATATTAAAAACAAACAAAAGAATATAAGACCAAAGGAAATAAAATACCACTTAAAAAAAGTAATTGGTGAACTCGAAAAACTCTAATCATCGTTTATTTATTATCCTCCAACCACTTCTTAGCATCAATCGAAGCCATACAACCACTACCAGCCGATGTTATAGCCTGTCGATACCTATGATCACTCACATCACCAGCAGAGAACACACCAGAAACCGATGTCATTGTATTTTCTTTTTGAACAACAAATCCCATACTATCTAATTCGACCTCGTTTTTAAATAATTCTGTTACAGGTATATGACCAATAGCTAAAAACATACCATCAACTTCAATTTCTGACATTTCACCACTCGCATAATCTTTTAAACGTAATCCTGTAACCTTTGTATCACCAAGTACCTCATCAACGACTTTACTAGAAAGCATTTCAATTTTCTCATTTGCCTTAACTCGATCCAACATAATTTGGGAGGCACGGAATTGATCAGTTCGATTGATGATATAGACTTTAGTTGCAAATTTAGTAAGAAAATTTGCCTCCTCCATAGCGCTATCCCCCCCACCCATTACCGCAACCACTTTATCCTTAAAAAAGAAACCATCACATGTTGCGCAAGCAGATACACCTTTCGCCCAAAATTTCTTCTCAGATTCCAATCCAAGCATTCTAGGTCTTGCACCAGTAGATATTATTACTGTTTTCGCCTGATATTCCTCATCACCAACATAAATCTTTTTTGGATTACCTGAAAAATCAACCTTAGTCACATCTTTAGACACATATTCAACTCCAAACCGCTTAGCCTGCTCCTTCATCTCCATCATAAGCTGGGTTCCTTGTATACCTTCTTTAAACCCAGGAAAATTCTCGACAACAGTTGTAGTAGTAAGCTGTCCACCAGGTTGCCATCCCTCAAAAAGTAGAGTTGTAAGATTTGCCCGCCCCGAATAAACTGCAGCAGTTAACCCAGAAGGACCTGAACCTATTATTATTACATCGTATATTTCTGACATATTAAGTTTTTGTTAAATTACCTATACATTATAACAAATAATCTAAATTTATGTACCACAAATATGTAACCTCTGCTACAAAAAACCCACTCATTATCCACTTATCTGAACTGTGATTGATTTAGGCTGATGTGAATATCAATCAATGTCCATCGAAATCCACCGAAATCTACCGTACTGCCTCAGCCAACTGCGCCTCAATCTGCGCCTTAACACGCATTGTATTAGTAATAGCGCTTCTTTCCATCTCTCCAAGTTTCATTTGAATAAACTTGATAGTGTCTTCAAGGTCAGGAATCATGCGATATTCAAGTGCGTTTACACGTCGACGTGTTTTCTCTAGCTCATCGGCCAAAGCTTCAGCGGATTTTTCGATTTCAGCTAACTGAATTAATAATGGAAACACATCCTGAAATGATTGAAGTGACATATCAAGTTCACCACTTGTATCCAAATAACCGTATGTAATCACATCACCGGATGTATTTAATTTGAACTGAGGAATTCGTACAGACATGACATTCTTTGTTTGTACTTCTAACTCAGTTTTAGCTGTTGAATATAACAAAGCTCCTTCAATATTCTCTTCAGCCATAATAGAACCCGCCTTAATGAAGTTTTTAAATGCTCCTCCTAATTTTTCCTCAACCTCCAAACGTATTCTTTTCGCTTCCCTAATTACTTCCATAAATTTCTGCATCAAACCATCCTGCTTATCTTTAAGCAGTTTATGCCCCCTCTTAGCACTCTTGATCTTCTTTTTAAGACCCAGTAATGCCATTCGTGTTGGATTTACATTGAGTATAGCCATCTATCGAAATTAAAAATGAAAAATTAAAAATGAAAAATTGAATCAGCCTGCCCCGCAGTAGGCGTGGGAAATCAGAAATGCGAAATCAAAAATATTTATTCGTTCATATATTTCTCAATATGTTCATCTTTCACACGCTTGAGCTCCGCTTTCGGTAACAGCTTAAGCAATTCCCATCCAAGACCAAGTGAATCCTCAAGAATCTGACGATCATCATATTCACCTTGTCGAATATATTTGTCTTCAAATGCTTCAGCAAATTTCATATAAGCGCGATCTATGTCATCAAGAGCTGCTTCACCAAGTATAACAGCAAGCTCACGAACATCTTTACCACGAGCATATGAAGCATAAAGCTGATTCATAACACCTGAATGATCTTCACGTGTTTTACCCTCACCAATACCCTTATCCTTCAAACGTGAAAGAGATGGAAGTACATCTACAGGTGGATAAATACCTTTACGATGAAGTTCGCGTGACAACACAATCTGCCCCTCAGTAATATATCCTGTAAGATCTGGAATTGGATGAGTAATATCGTCTTCCGGCATAGTTAAAATAGGAATTTGTGTTACAGAACCTTTCTTACCTTTAATACGTCCAGCTCTCTCGTAAATTGTAGCAAGGTCAGTATATAAATATCCAGGATAACCACGACGACCTGGCACTTCTTTACGAGCAGCAGATACTTCACGAAGAGCTTCTGCATAGTTTGTAAGATCAGTAAGCACAACAAGTACATGCATCTCTTTTTCATAAGCAAGATACTCAGCGCAAGTTAATGCAAGGCGAGGTGTAGCAATACGCTCTACTACAGGATCATCAGCGGTATTTACAAACAGAACCGCTTTTTCAATAGCACCTGTCTTTTCAAACTCTGCTTGAAAGAATTGAGCTTCTTCAAATGTCACACCCATTGCAGCAAATACCACAGCAAAATCTGAACCATCATTTACTTTTGCCTGACGAGCAATCTGAGCAGCAATACGATTATGAGGAAGTCCAGCGCCAGAGAACACTGGAAGTTTCTGTCCGCGCACAAGAGTATTTAAACAATCAATTGTACTTATTCCTGTCTGAATAAAGTCATTTGGATAATCACGTGAATAAGGATTAATAGCCTTACCACTGATCTCAAGCCTTTTCTCAGGAATAATCTCAGGCTGACCATCAATTGGTTTACCAGCTCCATTAAACACACGTCCAAGCATGTCTTCAGAAACTCCAAGTTTCATAGTCTCACCTAAGAAACGAGCTTTAGTTCCTTCAGTCATAGTACCCTGAGGACTTTCAAACATTTGCACCAAAGCTTTACCTTCAGATGCTTCTAATACTTTTCCTAAGCGGGTACCTTTTTCATCAGGGACCTGAATTTCTACAAGCTCTTCGTATTTAACACCTTCAACGCCTTCAACCACCATAAGAGGTCCTGCGATAGATGTAATTGTCTTATATTCTTTCTGCATAACTATATTAAATTAATGAATTAATTTCAGTGTGAGTCTCAAGTTCCGTCTCCTTTCTTGAGACTCGCACTCGCAAGGTCTTACGAAGCCTTGGCGAAGGAATGGCACTTGAGACTTTAAATATTATTTCTTCAAAGCTGTAATAGCTGATGTAACTTCATTAGCCAATTCCTCAAATTCATCCCATTTTCCTTCCTCAATATCCTTAGCCCTTACAATTTTTGCCATTACTGGAAGATTCTTCAGCTCATCAAATTCAAACTCATCCTGCTCAACAATTTCCTGAGCTGAATAATAAACTTTCATGATTATCTTCAGTAACCAATACTGTTTCTTCAAAGAAGTATATACATCAACTGGATCAAACGCATTTTGGAATAAGAAATCCTCACGAATAAATTTAGCAGTCTCTAATACCAAACGTTCTTTAGAAGACAAAGCATCCATTCCAACAAGACGTACAATTTCCTCAAGTTTAGATTCTTCCTGCAATATCTTCATAGCATCACCACGAATTTCAACCGAATCATCAGCTACTTCTTTCTTCCAATAATCAAGTACATTCTCTTCATATAAACTATAAGATGATAACCAATTAATAGCTGGAAAATGTCGACGTCGAGCTAAATCAGCATCTAGACCCCAGAAAACCTTAGTAACACGCAATGTGTTCTGCGTAACAGGTTCAGAAAGATCACCACCTGGAGGAGATACAGCACCAATTGCAGTAAGAGTACCTACTCTGTCTCCGGAACCTAAACATTTAACAGCACCTGCTCTTTCATAGAATCCAGCAGTACGTGAACCAAGATAAGCAGGATAACCTTCTTCACCAGGCATTTCTTCCAAACGACCTGACATCTCACGCATAGCCTCAGCCCAACGTGATGTACTATCTGCCATCAACGCTACGTTATACCCCATATCACGATAATACTCAGCAATTGTCATTCCTGTATAAACAGAAGCTTCACGAGCAGCTACTGGCATATTTGAAGTATTTGCAATAAGAACAGTTCGCTTCATCAAAGGCTCACCAGTATTCGGATCCTTTAGTTCCGGAAATTCCATAAGTACATCCGTCATCTCATTACCACGCTCACCACAACCCACATATACAATTACTTGAGCATCACAGTATTTAGCAATTGTTTGCTGTGTAACAGTCTTACCAGCGCCAAACGGTCCAGGAATACATCCAGCACCACCTTTTGCTAGTGGAAATAATGTATCTAATATACGAGTCCCCGTAATAAGCGGTTCGTTTGGAATACGTTTACCTGCAACTTTTCGTGGAATACGAATAGGCCACTTTTGTAACATTGTAACTTTGTGATGCTTACCCTTCTCATCCTCCAAAACAGCAACAGTATCTTCAACTTTTTTTTCTCCGGAATGAATTTCAATAACTGTTCCGGAAATACCAACTGGCACCATAATCTTATGATTAATTAATGTAGTTTCTTGAACTTCACCTAAAATATCTCCTTCAGAAACAGAGTCACCCGAATTTACAATAGGCTTAAAATCCCATTTTCTTTCACGATCAATTCCTGGCACATGAATACCACGATCAATAAATGAACCAGATTCCTTCTCAATTAATTGCAAAGGACGTTGAATCCCATCGTAAAAATTTTCCAAAAGACCAGGCCCAAGTTCTACAGAAAGAGTTTGCCCCGTAAGAAAAACTGGCTCAGCAGGTCCAATTCCACCGGTTTCTTCATAAACCTGTATAGAAGCAGTATCACCACTAAGAGAAATGACTTCCCCTAACAACCTAAGTTTAGAAACATAAACAATTTCATTCATTTTTGCTCCTGCCATACCTTTAGCTACCACAAGTGGTCCTGAAACCTTAATAATTATACCTTCTTTTTGAGTCATGATTACTTTTAATTATGAATTATGAATTAATTTAGTGCTAGTACGAGTCTCAAACCTGCCTGCCGGTAGGCGGGTCTCAAGTGTCCGCCTCCTATCTTGAGACTCGCACTCGCAAGGTCTTACGAAGCCTTGGCGAAGGAATGGCACTTGAGACTAATTATTTAATTAAGAATGTCCATCCCTACCGCCTTTTCCACGATGGTCTTTAACTTTGCTAATCCGTAACCGGTTGTCCCCATATGACTAGGAAGTGGGATAATTGCTGGAAGTGGATCAGCTGATAATTTTTTATAATCATCAGGAGTAATAGCCTGAGCCAGTTCTTCCAGAATAAATATAATTGCGTACTTATTTTTACTCTCTCCATCAGCCTCTACCTTCTCTCGTTTTAAACTAAATAACTTTTCAACAACCTCTTTCGAATCTGACATATACACAGGTTCCAATCCCAAAGCTTTAAAACCTAGTATTATTTCCCGAGGACCGATGATTGCCATTTTATATTGATGCATAGTTTCAAGTAATTTTTCATGTGGCTTATCCATTCCTCCTTTCAGTCGGAATTGTTTTTCACGTGGCTTTAACAACCTGATAAACTACATGATAAACGGCCCGAAGGGCGGATAAACAACTGGTTATATTGTAAGCGCATGTTTTCTTATCTCCTCATTGCTCAGCATATTCAATTTCCCAACAAAAATAGTTCTTAGAATCTGCATATGATTTTCAAATCTCCAAAAGAATGCAAACACCGGCTCAGGACCAAAAGAAATCCTGTTACTTTTCTTCATAAAATCCTCAAGAGCTTTTGCTATTTTCTTTTCAACAGCTAAAAGTGATCCTTTATTTGTAAATTCATCAAGACATATAACAAGATCATCACTATACATTCTCCGTTCAATAGATAAACGTAAATCTTCGTAATTCTTTTTATAGCTATCCATATAAGCATCAAAAGAAATATTCCCTCCCTCCAAAAGAACTGATTCAAAATAACTTTCTTCCTTATCTAATTCTTTACAACGAATAAATGTTTTTAGATTAGTAAAATCAATAAGTCTTTTTAAATATTTAGCAGTCAAATCACTATTTAATTTTTTCGTAACAGCAAGCATTGCAGTTAAATAATGTTTATCAACAAGCATATCTACAATCTGAGGATCTGGGTTAATTTCATATTGTTTATAGACATCATCAAGCGTGCTATGCATACCTTCAGTCAAAGGAGGGATAGTCCCATCAAGAACAAATTGTTCCCACTGATTTTCAGTAAGTGAACCGTAATCCCATAACGCATGATTAATATGCTCATAGCCACGTTCGGTAAGTTTAGCTTTTAATGAAATTTTTAAATTATGAAAATCATACTTCAAATTCAGAAAATTAATAACATCCGGATTTGGTGACATTCTTTTCACCAAGCGAAGCATCTTCGCAACACCATCCTTTAATACAGTTTGAAAATCTTTTACACCACAATCTCCAATACATCCATTAAGGAATGTTAAGTCATTCAAAATTTTAAAAGTGTCTTCCGCAGTATCTGCATCAATCATCCTCTCCACAATATTAGGAGTTAGAAGACGGGTTTCAAGTGCCCGTAACCGACCGACGATGTATGCGTAATCTGTTGGGTTGTACATGTAGTTTATCATGTTGTTTTTCCATTCCTCCTTCGTCGGAATTGTTTTTCATGTGGTTTAAACAACTTGATAAACTACATGATAAACGGTCCAAAGGGCGAATAAACAACTTGTTAAGTTTACGGAAATAATATTTTAGCTACCTCAATCTCAGTAGCCGGACGAACAATATTTTGTACTAAATAAGGAAAAGAAAGGTTAATTTCGACCTTACCACTTACAACAATAAATCCTCCTTTAAACGAGCCTGTCTCTTCTTTTATATGAAATTCAGCACCAGCTTTACTAACAGCATCTTCCGTAAGGACTCTACGTTCAGCAGGAACAGTTAAATTCCCTTTTGGCAGACTTTTAGCAACATGCTTAAGCATTGCAGTTACCAATTTAGAATATTCACTACTGTCCAATGCATTCAGTTCTTTTTCAACCTCCTCATAAGCCCCATCAATCACCTCACGCTTTTCTTTAAGAGATTGACTACGTCCAACCATCTTCGCAAGAGTTTTAGACTTCTTGATTATAGAAATTGATTGAACTTCAATCTTACCTTCTATTTCAGTTTTTCGGAATTCAGCCTTAGCCGTTGCTTCTTCCTGAATTTTCTTGATTTCGCTACTGGCAACTTGCTTCATAAAAGCAGCTTTTTTCTCAGCTTCCGCCGAAATCTTTTGGAGTATGTCGTTAATAGCCATTTTATTAAATTGATTATTATATACAGTTCATCTCTTGCCAAACTTAAGATTAAAGAATCTAAATGTCAAAAATTAAAAGTTTTTCTATGCAATAGAGAATACAACAAGCGCGCTAACTAAGAATCCTAGTACAGCATAAGTTTCTACCATAGCAGAAAGCACCATAGCTTTACCCATATCACCTGGATTTTTAGCTACCATACCACAACCTGCAGCAGACACTTTCCCTTGATATATTCCAGAAAAATAACCAGCAAGACCTACAGGGATACCTGCAAAAAAGATTTTTGCACCATCTGCAGTAGTTAAAGCTATAGGATCACCGCTTAAAATACCTGTAAACATAAGAATTAGGAAAGCTACCAAGAAGCCATAAATACCCTGCGTAGCAGGCAAAGCTTCCAAAATAAGTACCTTACCAAAAAGTTCTGGTTTTTCAGCAACAACACCAGCACCTGCTTGACCGGCATAAGATACACCGATAGATGAGCCTGCACCCGAAAAGGCTACGGCAAATGCTGCTCCTGCAACTGCTAGAGCTAAACCCCATAAACCTGGATTTGTAACTACTTCGTCCATAATAATTTAAAATTAAGAATTAAGAATTAATAAATTTGAATATAAAAATGTGAAAATGAAAAATTGAATCAGAAATCAGAAATGCGAAATACAAAATATTTTAGTCATTTAATCGAACATACTTCGAATCCCGTTTCAAAGGCTTAAACGCCTGCCCTCCTCCTTCCATAAATTTCGTGAAAAATTCAACAAACTGAAGGCGTCCAGAATGAATAAACGCACCCAATGCATTGATACCAATATTGAACATATGCCCAACAATCAAAACAATAATAGCTAAAATTATACCAACAAATGGTATATCACTTACCATCCCCGCAATAGTATTCACAGCTAAACCAATTATACTTGTAGCAAGCCCAAGTGCAAGTAAGCGAGAATAAGACAAAACATCACTGAGATAGCCCACTAAACCATAGAGGCCAAGAACACCTGAAATAAATTTAAGAATAATATTCTTTTTTTCACGCCCCTGAGTAAGAACTATACCCACCATACCTATGTACAACAATATCTTAGTAGTTCCCCATAAAGATTCTGGCAATATACCCGCCTTAACAGCAACTGCAAAACCAATCATAAATAACAAATACACCCACGGAAAATGATCTATAAGTGCATATTTTTTACTCTCATGTTTAAACTTCCAAATGAAATTCATAAGAACCCCAACAAAAACTTGAATAAATCCCAATAACAACGAGAGTATAAGGACACTAAGAGGGCTTTTAATAGCATCAATTTTTTGGAATTTAAATACTTTTACAATTTCTTTTACGGTTTCACCAGCATCATTTTTTACCATATGAGTTACAACATTACCAGTACCATCAAGCAAAGATTTAGTTAAAAAACCAGGAGCCTGATATGGAGTCATACTTGCCCATCCGCCATATAAAGCACCAGCAAAAAATGTAATTAAACCCGCATACATAAGTAAACGAATTAAACCTTGTGATTGTTTTGGAATTTTCAAAAATCTCAAAACTGAAAACATTATTGCAAACATCAAAAGACCATATATAGCATCAGTTAAAGCAAGCCCATAAAACATGATAAAGAAAATTGCAAGATATGGCGTAGGATCTAGCTCATTAGGCAAAGGTAATCCATAAATATCTGTAACCGACTGAAACGGCTTCATAATACCCTTATTGACAAGCAAAACTGGAGCATTTTCTCCTTCTTCTGGATTTATCTCCTCAATAACAAAACGACTAGTAATATCTTGTAAATCAGTCTTTAAAACCTCAATTGACTTCTTAGTTATCCAGCCCTTAATCAGAATTGTTGATTCTGTAGAAGCAAAATCCCGACGAACAAGTTTTTGTTGTAAACGCCAATTATAATAATCATACGTAACACGCAATTTTTTCAACTCTTTAGAAAAATCTACAGCAACTTTATTTAATTGACCCTGCCTTACCCCAATTTGCTCCAATCGCGTAACCAACCTTTCCAATTCTTCTTCAATCGTTCCTTTCAAAAGAGGTAATTCAACAAGTTCTACTTTAAAAGTAGCAATAACACCTGTAACTTGATTCAAAATTTCTTTTTCACAAAGAATTTGAACATAAACCTTATTTTCAATCACTTTTTCCTTTCCAATTGCAATCATCTTAGACAATGCAACAAGCTCTTCCTTAAACAAACTCCAATCTTTAAGCGGAACACTCACATGCAAACTAACAGAGCTTTCAGACTCTGAAGATGTATTTAATGCATATTTTAAATGTCTCCATGGCATAAGCTTTTCCTGCACAGAATGGATAGATTTTATCTCATTCTTCAAGTTTACCATCTCATCTTCCATAGATTTACATCTCCCAACCATATCTTCATACTGATAGTCCTTTGCAATTCCTTCCATTTCCTCATAATTTAACTTAACTGAATCACCATCAATCATGGCCTGCATCCCTTTTTTCTTTTGCTCATATTTTGACAGAAACTGAACCGCAAAATCCAACTCAGCAATCCTGAATTCAAGTTCGTGACTTTCTTTATCAAGCTCCAATTTTGACATACCTTCAGCAAGTTCACCAATATCCGCTATCTGCAAAACACCCTTTTCCTGCAAAAACGCCAAAACCTTCGGCTTATCAGCTTGATGTACTAGTAAACTAATTTTTTGCATTGGCACTACCGCCATAATAAAGGGCTTAAATAACTATTAACTCTTAACTATTAACTTTAAGAAAACATTCCCATAAACGACTCATGGATATATTTCTTAGCCTTATTCAAATTAGTTTTCCCTCCCTCAACCTCGTCTCTTCTACTATTGTCTGATTCAACTAAAATACGTCTATATTCTTCTTTCCCTTTTCCTTTAGCTTCCATAAAACGTTTTTGTCCAACTTCCTTGGTTGATTGCTCAATATCAGCGATTAATCTTTCAGCTTCCTCACTTGCTTCAATTAACCGTTGACTATTATCCTTTTCAACATTTGCAAGCATCCCAGTAGCTTCTTTTTCTCTATCTTGTATCTGTACAATTAGATTATCATCACTCATAAATTTTCAGACTTAAATATATAAACAAATATTAATTTTGCGGAAAGTATTTTAGTCACAGTGTCAATAAAAGTCAATGGTATAAGAGATTGCTATATTTTGAATATATTTTATCGACTTATTTAGAGTTAGAATTGTCCATTATTTGAATAATTAGTTATCGGGTAATATTATATACATACTTCTCACTCATCCCTAACCACCTACCCACTAACCCCTGATTACTGTAAGGGAAACTTACTTACCTATTACTCACACCCTACTTTTTTCAGACCTCCATTATCTTATTCCAACAATCCATTATCGACATCAAAATTACAAAAAGTGTGCCAACCAAATATCGACACTCATTCCCTCTCTAAAAAACACATACTGTTCTTCCTGTTTCACAACAATAATAAAAGACAAGTTGACTAAAATATTTTTTAATATAAGATTATACCCCAAAAAGAATCTTTTAATAAAATATTTATGATAAATAAAACACTAGATTACACAACTAGCCAACGCATGACACTAGCAACACGAAAAGTTGAGCTAGGAAAGCAACTTGATGAAAAAGATGAAGAAGCTATACAAACAGCCTTAATGCAAAGTTTTGAAGGAGTAAATGAACATGGCGAACAAGAAATGGAAACGGTAAAAGTAGTAATAAATCTTTTTAGGCAAATCGATGACATCAAAGAATCTCTAACTAACAATAAGCTAATTCCTCTTGTCAGAGGAGCTACAAAAAACACACTTGTAAACGGAGGAAATGGGGAAAACCCCGAGCTAGTAAATCAACATTATACAACTCTCATTACAGAATTCCAAAAAAAATACCATCAACTTTCCGATGCTGCCAGAGAATTAGTACTAGCGATTATCCCAATTGATAAAGTAAAAAGAATATTTAATTAATTCAAAATATTTAATCTTAAATTATTATGCAAAACCAAGAAACAACTACCCAATCAACATCCGAAAACAGAAATGCACAAAAAATCAGTCAATTAGAAGAATCTATAAGAGTATTGATTCCACAGCTACGGAGTAGCCATGGAAGAGTCCTTTCAATTGAAAAAAAAATAAGCAGGCTTACTGATGATGACCCCTATGAGGGACTAACTGAAGAATTAGAAATTGGTTCTAATGAAGTAGACTCACGAACATTCGAAGAAAATCTTGGGGAACCATTAGAATTTGACACTCCATCATTTGATGAAAATAACCCTATAGACAGATCTTTGAAACTTGATGATGTTGAAGAAACTGATATGAATGAATTAGAATTAATTGAGCTACAGGACAGACTAAATACTCAATATCTTCATATAATTACAGAATTCAGAAATTTAGCCAATCAATGGTTCAAAACCTATCACCAACTACAACCACTAAGACCAAACTCCCCAGTACTTATGGAAATTGACGTAACTCAATTAAATGCAATTCTTAAAAGAATATTAGAATAACAAATTATAAAGTTGCCCTTGAAACCCTCTCCAGTTTAAAATTGTGAGAGGGTTTTCTAATAAAATTTGACTTACAACCACTCACACCTATAATAAATCCCTCATTTAATTAACTAATTAAATATTATGACAAACGAAAACTTACCTACTGGTTATCATAGAATTATGGATAAATTGCTTTTAGGAGCTGCTAAGAATATACACAGTGCAGTTATGAATAGTTATGATATTTACTTTGACTTCAAAAATGGTGCAAACGACAATATGTCTTTTGATCAACTTCAGAAAGAATTAATCGAATCTGCAGATCGCGTAAAAGAAATACGAGAAAGATTTACAAAAGCATTGGAACATTCAACCGAAGAAGAAATCAGAAAAGTTGCAGCCGAATATGGATATGGCAAAGACATTAAAGCTTTCATGTCATTAGGATCTACTTTTAGAGAAAGAACCATAAAAGCCCTAGAAAAAGTAAAAACAGTAGCCTAGTAACTTGGGATTTAGAATTTTTTTAGCTTTCCCGCCAGAATGGCTTCGTCGGGCTAGCAGATTTTGAAACTTTGGATTTTTATTTTTCTTTAGAAAAATTTAGCCACCCCTCCACCTTCCCCAGAATCTCCATCAATGGCGAATTTTCCACGTTAATACACAATACTCATCATTTGTTTGTGTTTGAAAAATAGACCTAAACCATAACACAAATACATAACCATAAAGCGAATTTAGCTTTTTGGTATTTTGATGGGTCAGGAGTTTTTTTCCTTGAATAAATAATTCACCCATAAATCTTAGCTATATGATATAAAAAGAATTTAGTGTCAGTTATACCACAAACAAGAGCTT
>JAOZLT010000012.1 GCA_029934675.1 Candidatus Altimarinota bacterium
AGGTACAATTATAGGATTTGGGTTTGGAGGGAATGCGGGATTTGGCAGGTTTTTTGGTGACTTTTTTGCAAAAAATAATTTGTACACTAAAAAAGCTGTCCCGACTGATAGAAAGACCTTAATGGTTTGTGACATGGTTTTAAAATTGAATGTTTATATTTTTACTTTTTAAAATCTCGTTTAGCTGTGCAAGTTCAGAGGTCGTCAAATCGTCCTGCAACCATATTGCAAGTGTGCCTGAACCTGTAGGAATGTAGAACCAAGAATTTTTACGGACATCGAATTTGATTATCAGCATTAACAGATCATCGTCTGTTTTCATTTTTTCAAAAATGGCAAGTATTGTCTCAAAATTAGTTCCTGCTTCATACATTGCTTGCTCGATCATATCAGCCCAAATAGCGTATTGAGCTTCGTAATATGTCAGATTAGTCTTTTTAACCTGATCTTTAGCGGCCTTGGCACTATCATCTGGCTCACGGGTTAGTTTTTTAACAATACGCAACACAAGGTAGGCTGTTACAGCTACGCCACCCCATATAACAACAACTTTAGCCGTATCCCAGGGATTTGTCGTAATAACATCTTGAACTTTCTTTAATGCCGTTCTGGCCCTATCCTTCTTATATACTCCGTTCATCGTTGCGTTTTTATAGTTAAATAAATTTAAGTGCCTTGCCTATCAAACCATGGTTCTTGTTAACTTTGTCTGCAATTTTTATCAGATCATCTGACTTTGACTTTGCTAATAGTATTTTTATCGCTTTTTCAACGGCCAACGCCGTCAAAGCATCTTTAGCTGTAATATTTATCGTTTTTTTGAATTTGGGCATAGCTATTGAGTTTTTCCGGTTAATAATTCAGTTACCTCAATAATTTTACCCTGATCGGCTGCAAATACATTAATAATAGCCCAAAATGCTTCAAAATGTTCGGGGGTCAGAGCCTCAACAAATGTTCGCAATTGCGCCATTGGGGCATCATACTTATTCTCATTGGCTGCGGCTTGCACATCGCCCGAAAGTGCTGCCTGAACAGATTCGGATGATACTCCAAAACCTGAAAGTGCTGCGGGGTTCTTTTTTAAGAAGGAAGTAACAAGGTCTGCTGCAACTGTACCAATTGGTAAGCCACCAAGTTTGAATTTTTCTGCTTTTGCCGTTTCAACATCTCCTTCAAGGGTTCTTACAACTCCGTCAGCTTTATCTAATTCCGCTTCGAGCCAGGATACAGATTCTTCCGATTCTTTCAATTGCCTTTTAATTTCGGCAACTACTGTCTCATTAGTCCTTTTGAGTTCGGCAATTTCAAACGCATGTTTAAATTCGCTAACTTTCACATCAACTATTTCATCTAAGCCCATTAAGCCTGTTAATGGTTCTGGTTTTTGTTCGGGCGGGGCCGCTTCCGGTTCTTTCTTTTCGGGGGGTGATTCTGCTTTTTTGCGTGTTGCAACTCGTGTCCGTGGGGCCTTAATTCGTATCAGTTGTGTAAAATCTTCCTGTATTTCTGCATCGCTATCTTCGCCATCAAATTCTAATATTTCAATAGTATCGGGTTTTGGCGAAAATGTAAGGGCATTATTAAATCGCTGGTCAAAGGTTTCTGCACCAACACCTCTTATGGTATGTCGGGTGTCAGTAGTTCCTTTTGCATCGTACTTTAAGTTAATCGAAAATGAGTAGTCTTTTCTGTTATTGTCGTAATCAGAAAATCTGTCTTTGATAAGATTGAAAATGTCTTTGATTTTTTTATTCATTGCCGTTTGTTTTTATTACTGTTGAGACAACACATGTGTTGTCTTTACTATTGATTATTAAAATTGCTTACTAACAAATTGATGGTGTGATAATCAAAAATTCAACATACATCGTTTCGGATGTGCTGTCATTCGTAATTCTAAGGTTATTCTTGAAAAGCCGATTTTTATAATATTCGGTATTCATTGTTATTGAATTAATTTCTAAGGCTTCAATATCGGACGTGACTTTACCGGTCAGCGCACCTTCGGAAAAGGCGTTTACTAACAAGAAATACTTGTTATCTGAATATTTTACTATTTCGGATGTTGACTTAACTACCGAAACCAAATGCGGCTCAATATCATAATTGATAATATCGAGTTCTGCCATTTTCTGTTTGATGTACTCAACGATATAATAGTCCATTGCCTGTAATTGTTAAAGGGGATTATTACTAATTTATTTGGTTTAGTGCTGTTCCTCAACCATACTCTTAACTTTACTCATACGCTCTTCATAGTTAACTCCATCGCAGGTGAACTTTACTGTTTTACCAGATTTAGAGTAACCTGTGACCGTTGCGCCTAAGTGCTTTTGTCCGTCTAACATTTCAATATAATGTGTGACCGGATTGTGATGTCTGTGTCTTCTACGTGCCATTTTATTTACTATTTATGATTTCAAAATAAAGTGTTACATTATAGGGGTATGTTAAAGAAGCTGCTTGCAAGTCCTCAACATATCCTTTTAAAAATGAGTTGGGTTCGAGGGGCTGATTGATCTTCATCATACGTTTTTTCCTATCCCCGTCATTGTTATTTTTCCCAACCATTTGATTAATCGTTTTGCCTCTCCCCGAATTAAACGTAAGTGATACGTTGGCTAATTTTTGAGAGTTGGCTACTGAAGGATTGAAGTAAATCGCTTCGCATAAAACGGCTGACGGTGGTAATTTTTCGAGAAAATTAACCACGTCACCAGATGCCGCTATTGCTATTTGCTTTTCGATTATAGACTTCATACTATCGGCCTTCTAATTCGTCTTTGCGTAAGCAAACCAGGTATAAATAAGCATTAAATGATGTATGTGATGTATTGCCGCCATCGGTCAAACTCCATTCGATACGGCTTTTGTCAATATCGACATTCATATAGTTGAAATACTTATCGTTAGGTGCTACATTTTTGCCACCGTGATAAATCATTTCTGATTCAAAATTGCTACCGAATATCTCTCTGCCGTCAATGCGAAGGGTTAATTTTTGCAAAGGAAGCGCAGCTTCATCATCAATATTTAATGCTATGCCGATTATACGGCCATGTTCGTTGTCAGTAGTATGTACACCGTCTGATACACCACCGGAGGACATTTCATCCGGACGAAGGTCTATCCTTTCAAATTCAACATTAATATACTTTTCCATTTTATGATCATTTTTTGATGTGAAAAAAATTTAATCAACTCCACTAAGGGAGTTGATTAAAATTTGCTTTAAAATTTTGGTTTTACATGCGGGCGTTTGCTGAACCTGAAAGTTCGATACGAACACAAGTAGCTGCACTTAGTCCTGCTCCAAATTTCATTCTCACATCAATTTTCTCATTCGGATAGAGTGTTTTTGGATTGTCGAGAACAATTTTACCAGCTCCAACGATAAGTTGAGTGTAAGTAATAGCTGTTCCTTCGGCTGCATTAGTATCACCAATCGCTACAATATGGTCGGCATTAAAGAATCTCTCCATCGAGCATTCCTGCAAAATAGGTCTGCCATCCTGTGTGATTTCAATAGTTCCGTTTCTCATTTGAGTTGTGATAAGTCCGAATACTGCGGCTGCCACGTCTGTACCGGCCACGGCTTGCAATGTTATTTCATCAATTAACATATACTCAGAATTTGGAGTTTTACCATCGCTAAGGTTTGTTGCCTTTGTAGTGGATATTACAGAGATGTCATCGTCTGATGCAAACATGTCGTCATAAGAGGTTGCACCACTTGGAAGTGCTTTTGCTGCGTAATAACCTTTGTCAATTACTTGTTGAGTTGGGTTTGGGCCATAAATAGCGTTGAATACCGCTTCGTCAGAATTTTTAATTACTGCTGACCTCTCATCGAATAACTGCTTCGATGTTTTTGTGTTTGTTTTTTTTGTTGCCATTTTTTTGTAATTTTTTAAAATTGTATTATTAAATTTCTTTACCCTTATTTTTTAATTTATAAGCGGGGTTTGCAAGGGTTAAAATCAAATCCGCTTATTTGTGTGTTTGTTTACTGCGAAACACGTCCGAGAGGGAAGTCTTCCTCAGTAAATTGTGGGTCGGGTGTATATCCTGGGTTATCAAAATACCTGAATGGGATAGTTCCTACTCCTGCATCGCCATTATCGCTGCCTGGTGCAAGTTTTTTCAGAACATCAAAATTCAAATAATCTTTAGCCAGAGAGATTCCTCCATAGGATGCTACGCCATACGCAACGGCCTGTTGAAAGTCGCCTTTCACCATCTGTTTAGCTGCTAATCCTGCGCCTACAAGAAGGGCTGGTTTAACGGCTGATTTGATGTCACCGGCCAGTCCGCTAATTGCGCCAACCTTTTCGGCTGCACCATCGATACTGTCGTGTAACACCTTACCCACTACTATCCCGATCAGAAAACCTGCGGGAGTGAGTACGTCTTTTTTCATTGCATTGAAACTTACACCTTTAAGACCAGGTGCGCTACGCCTTCTATATTTAGCCGGAGTAGTCCTTTTTGCTTGTGCCATTTGTTTTTTTTAAATTAATAATATGATTTGATTATATCCGCTTGTTTTTCAACTACACCGGACTTTATTTTAATACTCTTTTAGTCAGTTTTCTTCTCCTGCGAGGTGCGGATTTAGAAGCTAATCCGAGTGATTGTTGTGCCTTTTTTGAGAATGTAACATAAGCTATTACTCCCGTTCCAACTCCGATTCCAACTGCGAGGTATGGGTTAGCTTTTATCCAGATAATTGCCTTTTCTACCATTTTTTTAATGTTTTAGTGAATTATTTATGTTTAACTTTTTAATGTTTTAACTCCTAAGAATGTAAGCACCGCCACACCAAATGCAATAGCCGCTGTTGGTAATGGGTTCTCCTTAATCCAATCGGTGAAATTGCTACTGCTACCACCTGAATTTTTATTTGGTGAAGTGCCACCTTCGTCAATACTTTTGTCTGCATTTTTCTTTATTGTAGCAAGACATTTAACATATTTAGAATAATCTTCGGGTTCTTCTTCTCCTTCTTCACCTGGTTCAGGTGGGTCTTCTCCACTTCCATCGTCTTTTTTAGAATATTTAGCCAAAAGGTCTAAGCATTCTTGCGAAACTTGACCATTGCCCAACACTAATGGCAGTAATATTGCCAATGCTGCGGCTGCGTTTGCTATAATAGCGGCACTTGCACCACCATCACCAAGACCTCTTATTCCTTGTATTGATGAGAAGTCGAGATTTTCAATAATATCGTAACCTTCGTATTTGTCAGTACTTCCTAATCCATTTATCTTGCTGTTTGAATTGGGATCAGTATATCCGTCCATCGGAACGAGATTCCACGGGTTGAGGTGCGCCCAAAATTGATAACCAGGTATTTTTTTAGCCTCTTTCAGAGCGTGTTTTTCAGCACCCCTCACAACGGCTCTCTTAAACGGATACCAATCGCCGCCGAATGATTTACGCCAACGCCATAGGATTGAGTGTTTCCAATCGCCATCTAATTTGGAGCAATTGTATGTTTTAGAATAGAGCTTGTAAAATCTTTTTGTTCTTTCAGTAGCCGAAAGTCCGATTGCATCAAAGTATGCTTTAGGATTCCATGTTGCCTTTCCGCTACCCCACGTTGCACCATCATAAGGTGTGTACGAACCTTGCGCTGATGTGAGAGAGCTATCTTTATGATTTGGCATAAATCCAGGGGCCAATTTATCTGCGATATGGAAAATATTTAACCTCACTACTGCTAATGCGGCTAATCTTACTGTTACCATTGCAAATTTTGCAACTCCATTTTTACCACAACCACCATCTAACCCATCAAGGGCAACGTCCCTGTTACGGTGCTGCCTTTGCTGCCGTGGTTGGCTGTAATAGCACGAATTATAAACATCTTCGATTGTTGCAGTACCGGCATAATATTTTTCAATAGTTTGGAAAAGCTCAACAAAAATCGGGTTTTTCTTCTCCAATTTTACTACTTCGCTTAATGCTGTAATGCGTGAATGCGGATCATCAAAGTTCTTTAGCAAATGATTAACAAACAAAAGAGCATCGTTAGGATGAATAATTGATTGAATTTCATTCGGACTTTCGAGTAATCGGGCCTTAAATTTGTGGAGAAAGGTTTTAATGTCGTTTCCATCACCATTTAACCCGTTCAATAATTGAATTGGAATGCCTGTCATAGCGTTATAATCTTTATTTTTGTGAAATTGTTTTTCGGTATTGGCTGCTCCAATAACCCCATCAATGGTGTAATAGCTTTTGCCGTTTGGCACTATTACATACACATGTTGCCATTCATCGCCTGCGTTATATTTTGTAACTCTGAATTGGTGTTTTATTCCAAGATTTTTCAGTATGGAAGATGCGAAAATGCTCATACAGTCACAATCAACTCCATCATTTCTGTCGGCCCAGGAACGTGCGGGCCGTCTTAATTCTTCTATATTCTCACGGTCTTCTTTATACTGTAAGTGATCATACATAAATTGCCAAACATTTGTAATTGTCTGCTTTACGGAATCACCTTTAAGTAGTGGGGCCAGCCGTGCAGTATCAGACCGGTATTTAGTCGAAATTTCAGCCATCATCTTAACGGTGTAATCTACATCGCCATTTTCGGACAAAACAGGATCGCTATATTCCGGTTTTGGAAATAAATATTCAAAACGCTTACCGTCCTTAATATTTCTACGTCCTGTTGTTAGTGATAATGCCATTTATATATCAAAATTTACTTTTTTCGTAAAATCGTTGCCTTCAATATTTATGGAAATGTCCAATTCAACTGACTTTCCCATTTTTTCACCTTTCAAAATCTTTTGCACAATCCCAGGAATGAGAGGGATTACTTTCATCACCGGCATTTGTAATTCAACATCCGGTATTATCGTTCTCGAATTGGGTTGTACATCTGTAATTTCGGGAGAGGGTATTGAGTTTCCAACTGCTTTGCCGTCAATAAAAGCCCTGATGTATGGTTTTTTAACTCTAACCATTGTATCAGTAGGATTATCAATTGAAATGTCAATTTTTGAAGCCAGGTAACCGTTTGGGATACCCCCTTTAATATCAATAGCTTTAATTTTCTTAACCGTCCAAGAGGCTGTCTTGCCGAACTTGATAAGATTACTGCTTTTTGCTACAAAGGTAAAAACCGTAATTCCTACGCTCAATAGGATAGCATACGGTAATATTTTTTTAACTCCTGAATTTACTGCCATTTTGAAAGCCTACTTTTTCATCCTGATTTTATTTACTAAAGTGATTCTATCTATTTTTAAATAAAGTGCAAGAATACTGCGATTTGCGTTTGGGCTTACGCCGTGGCTTGTGGTGTTTGCGGACTTCGTGTGGTTTTTGGCTTTGGTTTGCGATTGTCGCTTATAGGCACAAAAAAAGGACTGTTTTATAAAAAAACAATCCTTTTTGAGTAAAATAACCTTAAATTGGTCATAAATTGACCATAAAAGGCTATTATTTGCAACTTAAACAGCTTTAAAACTGTGTTATTTTTTATTTTTCCTTCTCTTTTTTCAAATCTTCAATGAATTTTTTAGCATTAAAGCCCTCAATTCCTTTTTTTACTATCGGTTTAATGATAAGTTTAAAGGCTGGTGCAATAAATTTTGTTTTACCAACGAAGTTAACAATAATTTCGGCCAAGTATGCTTTAGCATGTACTTCAAAATCGGGAAATATCTTCTCCATTTCGTTAAAAATGATAGAAGTTATTTCAATTGGGGATAATCCGGCCTTCTTTCCAACCAAGTGCATTGCCTTTTTATACTCAATTTGCATTTTTTTGAAATGTTCGGTGTACTCATCCTTTAGTTTTTCGTCAGTTATGGTGTCGGGATGGTACTTTTTCGACAATTCACGCCATTGTTTTTTGACATCTTCAATGGTTGTCTCTTTCGATACCTTAAAATATGTGAAATATTCCATATTAGCCTCCTAAATATTTTTGTAAAATTGCTAATTGCGCAGGTCGCCACGTTTTAGAATTAACATTCCAACCTATTTCTTTCAAAGCTCTGGTTAATTTTTTGTTTCCGTCTATCCAATTGATAACGGTATTGGTTGTTACGCCAAGATTTGCTGCGTATTGTGATTTTGACATTGCTTTTTCTCCCATATTTTCAATTTTAGTTTTGTTTATACTAATTTTGTGGTGGCAAATGAGAGTTTGTAATAAATTGTTCTAATCCTTTAGCACTATTTTTAATTGCATCGGCCCGCTCGTGTAATGATTGAATCTGTTTTGATATTTCCTGCGGGTCATTCGATACAAAATACCCGTTAGATGTGGCAATAACCGGAATTATAGACGCTGCCCTGAGAAAATTTACAATTTTACGCAACCTCGGCTGGCTAATTTTATAACCAGCCGCTTTTAATTTGCTAATTATTACAGGGGCCTTAACCGGATCAGCCTTTGAATGGCTATTAAACCCTTTTATGAGTACCGGAATGAGTTTTTTTTCATCCGCTGTAAATTCTGCCGTAATTTCCTCGAAGTTTGTAATCATTGCCGTTTGTTTTTGTTGTTGTAATAGACAACACATGTGTTGTCTTTACTCAATATCGTTATCCTCGCCTAACAGAATAACATGATTCCAATTTTTCTCCACTAAAATATTAATGTATTCGATCACTTCATCAAAATATTTATCCGGCATAAGCAGTAGCATTTCCTCAACCAGCTTAAAATCGGGAATAGTCAGTAATTTTTTAACTTTCTCAATCACTTGAAGCTGATAAACCTTGACGGTGATAATAAATTCGTTAAGTTCGCCTAATTCCTGAGATATTGGAGTGTGATATTGTTCTGACATAATATGTCTTTCGCCTAAAATGTCAGCTAATAGGATGCAATTTTCAATCTGAATCTCTAATTTGTATAATCTGTTATTGATGTCTTGTAATTTCATACGAGCTGTTTATGTATTTTTTCAGTTAATAAATTGAGAACTGCAAATTGATGTATTGATAGTTGTTGGCTATTATTATAATGTATAATAATTCTGCCCTGTAATCGTAATATTTTCAATGTGTACGATTTTTTTAGCCCGTTTCTTATTTTACTATCAATATTTTTAATCAGAAGATCAACCAATTCGAGAAAATCCTGAGCAGTATTATTGTTTTCAGGTGTAATCTCATCTTGCATTGTCAGAGATACCTCTTTAAGATATTCTGACAGTACCATTATTTCTGGATAATCTAATTTTAATTTCATTTTACAGTCCTCGAATGACTTTTAATGTTCCAAGTTGCCTATCACGAAGCCAACCGACCTTAAACTCTCTATTTTCATTCATTTTATCAATAACATTACTATTGAGTTGAGAAAGTCCCTGGTCTGGCTTCGTCATATAGCCGTAGTAAATTGCCAATGGTTCACCATCTTTTGTTCTTGCATTGCCGGTTTGCTTATGTGCAAACGCTGTTTGTAAAACACACTTGAATTGATACCGTGCATTTTTACTATTTTCTGTTTTGGTAAATGAATTTTTTGACATTATCCTACTTTTTTAGTTTCTTATGTTCTTTCTTGATCTCCTTCTCAAAGGATTCTAATTCAGAAAACCGCTGATTTAACCTATCTTCGGCCTCCTCAATTTTTTTCATTTTTGTTTGCAAAAGATTAAATGGGGTAGGCTTAAAGTTTGGTTTAGGTTTGGTTTTCTTTGTCGGAATTTGGCCAATAGTAATCTGCTGGTGGATGTCGTTTTCAAAATGCCGGCCAATATCTAACTCTATAGTCATGTTTAATGGATCAGCAAAGTACATTTCAACAATGTTTCGCTTTAGCTTATGCTTCTTAATCTCAAAAAATTTGCGGGCAATCTCAACAAGCCCTGTGTTGGCTTTTGAAAATGCCTCATTAATTGTAAATTGTTCGGAAATACTAACTTTCGACATGGAGAATCGAAGTAGTAACATCGAAATTTTTAATGCAATCTTTTTCATAATTACTTTTTAAAATTAATACTAACTTGCTTTATTACTTTGATTGAAACTTTCGTGATTAAATTCCTGTGGCTCTAAAACACACTTGTTAAATAATTCGAGATGAGACTTGTCGTGTAACTTTCCGAGTTGTTGTACGGCCTTGAGATAATTGTCAGTAGTTTTGTCGAATTGATATTTGATAAATAGGTGCGCTACTTTGCGCTGGTTCTGATTCCATTCGGTTTTTTGTTGTTGCTTTTTCCGAGATTTTATGTACCACGGCTTTGTGCCACGGAAACCGGAACTTTCGTGAGTGAAGTATAGCGATGGCTGCATAATGAACCTATTGGGTTGCCGCTTCACATAATCTCTTGAAATTTGGATACGTGCTGCAAATTCGGTGAAAAATTTTCGTAGTGGTGGGGTTTTGTGTTGGAGAGTGGTGGCGTAGATATAATACGTTAGCAGGAAGTCGATAATAGCTTTTGCCTGGTAATTCGTTAAAATTTCATCCGGCCACAGGACATTTTTCGCAAAAATAAATGATCTCTCGATGTAAAAATCAATTTGGCCTCTTATTTTTGCCGGCAAATTGTTTAATTTTCTTTCGTTATCAACAGCCCACGAATTGTTTTGTTGATAAGATGGGGTTATTATTTTTGCATATTTTTTAAAATTTGGTAATTCGCTTTGTTCTAACGGAAGTTCTTGCGTTGTCCTATTTTCAGGACATTCAATTGAATCATTGTTTAAAACCTGATCGGGTTGTTGTGAGCTTGCGTTGTTGGAATTGTTCAGGTTTTTAACAATACCTTGTATTTCTATATTATTATTCTTTTTAAGTCCTAACGTGTTAGTCGCTATATAACTCCAAGTTGTATAATATCCATTAGGATAATCTATAAATGAGGGTCTTAGCTTGTAGATGGAATTTATCACCTTAATATCCACAACTCCGTCCTCTGCTTTCATCTTTGCCTGCTCAATTAGCATATCAGTAAACCGCATATCTTTTCGGGCCACCAGAAGACGATTGTTAACTCTTAACTCAAATCCTGAATTACTACCACGAAATACATAGTCTTTCATTATACCGGCAACTATCAGCCTGTCTAAATGCCGGTGCGATGTACCTTTGCAATAAATTAACCGTGTGCTTAATGCCTGGTTATTTATTTTAAAGTCTCCGGCACTCGATGGCCTGCCCGTAGTGCTTAATGCTTTCAGGTGCGAATGATAGAACTTTACCACCTGCAAAGCAGAAACAAGCACCATAGGCTTAATCGCCAGACTACGGGGTGTTTGCTTTATCCCTTCGGTATTATTTGTTAAATGCTTATGAAATTCGCTTTCACAAAATTGAGGATCGCTTTTCAGTTTGTCATTATACTTTTGTACAAAATCTTTCAGTTTGCTTTCGGTTTCCTGGATGTCAGGTTCGAGAAATATATTCATTTGCCGTTTGTTTTGTCCCCTACTCTCGATTATTCGAGAGTAGGGGTAATTGTTATGATTAAGGCAACGCTGCCTTTACTTTAATAATTACCTGTAATATAAATGGGACTAAACCTTAAGTGGGTTAATTAATTTAAGATGGTCGAGATTAACCCAGGCAGTAATATTAAGGTCAGGAAATAGTACTAATGCTGTATTAATCGAATCGTCAATTGTAACAATTGAGACAAACTGCTTATTCATATTGTTTGAAAAGCCCGCTTCTTTTAATTCTTTAGGTGTCATTATTAACTGCGCATCTTTGGCAGGTGTTAGTATAAAAACTGATTCTTGTGGAAAGGGGGGCGGGGCGGGGGGGGCTTTTTCATTGTCGCTTTCAAGAGATGAAATGAGGCCTAATAATATATCTTGGCTCACTACGGATATAAGGACGTTTTCGAGTATTTTTATCTCATAATACCACATATTCTCATCTGCCTTGTATGTTTCTATCTTAACAACTTCAAGCTGTTCTGTTTCTCCACCAAATGTATCACCGGCTCTAAATAGTGGTGGGTTCATTATTGACTGCTGGGTGTGTTTAATGTGCTGTCGGATTCTTAATCCATCATCTACCATCTTGTCCATTCTCTCGAAAGTATCACCTCTGATTTTTTGCAGTTGCCTTCTTACCTTTTTGATTTTTAGGGAAAGATTCAAATTGTAAAGCAGAATCATAAATACTGCGATCATTGCTGTAATGTTTAATGCTGTTTCCATGTGTTGTTTTTTTAAAGTTAATAAATATGATGATTAATTGAGAAAAGCCAGGAGGCCGGACTTTTTTAGCCCTCGGCCTCCTATTTGGCTATTCGCTTTTTCTTATACATTATCTTTCAAAATTGCAGGATAGTTATGTTTTTCTGTCAATTCTTTGATTAGGTTTTTGATAGTGTGAATTTTTATTTGCATATCGTTAGTTTTAAGCATCCAATTGTGCCACTTATTATTGACCCATACCCTTTTATCTTTGGCTAATCTTTCAGAATACTTTTCTAACAATGGAATAAAAAGTATTACTTCCTCATCTGATAATTCAATGGAAGGAAATTCAAACTCCAATCTTATAATAAGACTGATATACCTTTGTACATTTGTTATATCTTCATCTATCTCACAATTGTCAATCTGCAAGTTGAGAGCGGCAAATAATAACTTATTGCGTTTACGCAAGATTATTATTTCTTTCCATGCTTTTTCATTTTTCGTCATACAACAATTGCTTTTGATTCTATATGACTTTCTATTTCTGATCGCAGGTATAACCTGGTTCGGCCAACCTCTTTCATTATAAATTTATTTGTTGCTGCATACTTTCTCAGGGCAACAAATTGAGGGTTTTTATAGCCAAACATATCGCTGACTTCTTTTTCGCTCATCCATTTGCTTTTGGCTATCTGTACTGCCAATTCATTTGCAGCCATAAATATTTGCACTTTCAAATATTCGACTAACTCCGTGGATTCTTTCTTGCTAATTTCCATATAGTTCCTCCATTTCGGCTGTTAGTGCTGTCATTTGCTCAACGCTTATTATCTCTTTACCCACGGAATAGTGGATGTAGAGATCAGAGGGGGGGATTTCTAACACCCTACATAATGCTCTCAACTCATTTACATTCATAAATTCGGGGTTTCTTAAGATCGTAATGTATCTAAACCCACCAATATCCAAATGCCCTTTAAGGGTTTTGAATTTTTTGGCCTCCAAATATTTTTGGAGATAATCAATAAAGTTTTCTGGAAATGTCGAAGCCGGACGGCCTCTTTTTTTTGCTTTGCCCATTTTTTTAGTAGTTTTTGTAAAGTTTTTTATCATTATTGTTTTCCCTTTTTGCCTCTTTTTTTTTCTCTGCTTTTTCTTTTTTTGCCGTTTATCGTCTTTTTTCTTGACTTATGCGATTTTATTTTGTACTTTTGCCGTTGAAGTAAAATAGCGGATGTTTAAAAGGGCTTGCCAGCTCTTGTAGTTTCATCTTCGATTTACTTCCCATAAAAGGTTGGATAGGTTTTTCAAATTGCCGTTTGTTCTCCTGTCCGCCTTTTTATTAATTTATTTACTACTTGTAAATAATACGGCAAATGTAATACAAATATTTACAATGTCAATTATTATATAAATCTTTTTTTTGTGTAATCTGTTAATAATTATCTCATATGTCTATATCTAAACGTATTAGCCTGTTTATAACTGATAAAAATATTTCGCAGGCCGATTTAGCAAATATTATTGGCATCAATAGGCAAACGGTAAATAGTTGGATCAGGAATAATGAAGAACCTGCTAAGATTTCTTATATTACGACTTTAATAAACCATTTTCCGGAGCTAAGTATGGATTGGATACTACTTGGTGAGGGAAAAATGTATAATGATGACTGCCTGGATAATGAGAAAATGATTAAAAGGAAAGACGAGGTTGATAAAAGGATAGAAGATAAAGTAAACGAATTACGGGCTAAGATTAACGAGTGGTTGGATTCTTTGCGTTCTTAAATGTGTGGTAACGATGGTTGTATGTGCTTGGTTTTGCATACTACAATCTTTAAATCTAAAAATAATTTTCCTTTCAAAACTAACATATACAACGTGTTAGCAACAGTACGGTAAAATAATTACAAATTTCTTTAATAATTATTTGGTAGTTAGTGAGTAATTAGTATCTTTGTGTCGTATTGATAATGTAATTGATACTTAAAACAAACAAAATGGGTAACTTAACAGAATACAGAGAGTTTTTTCAGAAGCAGGGTTTTGAAACAAGAACACACAAAAACGAAGATGACAAAAACGAATGGTGGGTTTTAGAGTTGAAATTTAACT
>JAOZLT010000133.1:0-2771 GCA_029934675.1 Candidatus Altimarinota bacterium
ATACCTTTGCTTCAACATCTTTACTAGCAGGTGAGAGAAAAAAAGTGTTTATCCCTGTCAGTGAAGCAGACCGTTGTGTTCCGTACTTTTTAACAAAAGACACCTTAGTCGAGGCAACCGTGATCCAAGTGAAACAAGCTGTGGCGATGGAAGAGAAGTTTGACCCTAGTCGGGGTGCTTATGATCTTGAAAACAGCTTTGAAGCAGGCATAACAGGTGAGACATTTCTACATACAAGTCTGGTAAAGTTTACGGCAGTCAATACCGGTGCAGGAAGTGTTAGAATCATCAACTTTGATCAGCTGACAAGCTACAATAGTCGTGTTGTTCAGTACCTTGTCCAATCGCCTTCTGGCAAACTGTATCTCTCTCCTGTTGTCGGTGATGGCTACGTAGAAGTGATGGCAGAAGATGGTGAGTGGTTGATCTATGCGTTTCCTATGAGTGGTTCTCTGGACAACGGCTTAAAGCTTGATGCCAGTACCAACAAAATCACTGCCTATTATGTCATGAATGAGTATACTCCTGGATATAACGAGGATGTGTATAGTGTTAGTCTCGCGAGCATGAAGCTTGGAAACAGAAAACAGTTTATGATCGCAGAGATGAAAAATGCTGAATTCTCACATGATGGTGAGAGTGATGGCCACGCGGCAGAGGTTACGCTGACTCTTCATACCAACATGGCGCCCAAACTAGAGATCGGTGCTGATCTTAGGGATGCGTTTAGTGGGGATGTGGCGTATGCTGCCTATCAGTGTTGGATGACGTCTGGACGTAGTACAGGGGAGTTTGCTGACAACCAACTCTGTGAAGGGATGGACGAGGGTCTGCTGAAGGTCTATAGGGCGTATTTAGAAAATCTTTATCCGGTTATTGAACTTGCAGATTATCAAATCACTTCGATGATGGTAAATCAAACTGAAAGTTATAGGGCCAATGCTTTTGTCTGGTACGGTAAAGATGTTCAAAGTAGACTTAATGATGAACGTTTTAAACTTATGTTTGACACCTATTACAGTATCTATGAAGAGTGGCAAAGCAATATAGTGCAGATCAACAATATGAACTTCCCTTCTGCATATCATTATGGCATACAAGACTCCGTAAGTGTATTTGATGCTCATGATGGTTGGGAGCAGTTGGATGAGTACCTTCATCCAACCATCCCACTAAATATTCCGGTATTTGCTATTACTAAAGAGCGTATGGCACTTTCAAGCCTTCCCCTTGCGTTTGAGTATAGTGCTTATGATGAAGATGAGGTTGACAGTAGTGCACAACTCTTTGCCGTTGTAAAACTGGTTGTAAACCAGGCGTTAGCGGTAGTTACCGGCAATTATGCAGCTCTGGTCTGTAACACCATAGACACGATGCAGGAGCTTCGCCAAAACGAGATCAATGGCGAAGACGACCCCATAGGTGAAGCTGACTTCTTTTTAAACCGCTTCTCCTCAAAAGACAGCTTCTATGGCATGAGCAGCGGCGAGCCAATGCAGTTCTCTATTTCAGGATTAGCGGAGATCCCTAACCACTACACCTCTTTTGATAAAAACTTAGAGTATGCTGCTTTAGTGTGTGACGTTGCTGGAGTTGTTAATGGCGGAGGTGTTGTTGATGGGTACAACCTTTATAACTCTGTTGGGGCACTGATCTCTGGTGACATGTACAACGGCTTGGGCTTAGAAGAGATGCGTTCAAGTATTTTGGAGGGGGTTGACCCAAGTTCTCAATACTATAGCGACATGAGTGCAGTCTTTGATGCGTTGGAAAATGGTACGGCATCAGCCGCAACCTTAGAAGCATTGGCAACAGCAAACAAACGTGAGGCATTTACGACTGGTATCGATGTATTTAACTCACTTTCAGATGCTTCTTCAACCTTGGGAGGTCTAGGTGGTGAGGGTAACAACGCTATTCGTTCTGAAGCAAATTACTTCTTCTCAAGTTTTGAAGACCGAAAGACACGTTCTAACATAAGCATGAAAGAGGTAAACGCTCTTCCAGTGGTCAACATGAAAGTTGTTCTAGAAAAGGTACATGTCCTCGACAACTATGAAGATGGTAACGCCGAGGTAAAACTGCGCACACGTGTAGGTGTTGTGAGTGATCAGGCACCGGCGTATGTAGGTGACTTTGTGTTAAATGCCCCTTATATGGTTAATAATGAGTTGATGTATGAAAATGGCTCTAACGGCTATGCCACACTACCTAACCTTCCATTTAAAGGCTATCTGCTTAGAAGTAAGAACTTTTACAGTGTAGCTGACGGTGACTTCTTAGGTCTTGGAGATGGCATGACACTTTATGATGCTACGTACCCTAGTAACAACAACATACCAGCTGTTTTTGTTGAAGTTGGCCTGTTTGAGGGTGACGGTGGTGGTGTTGATGATGACATGATCGGTGTGTTGAGTCAGACGATCTACTTAGAAGATCTGTACAATGAGGTCGATGGCTTGCGTTGGGAACATGTAGGAGGTCGTGTTTCACGTCTACATGTCTCTAATTACCCTGTTTATGACAAGGCAAACCTAGCGACTTCTGTTGAGATCATCAATGCAGAAAACCGCCAGAAGCAGATGACTCATAATGCTGAACGTGTCAACAAACCAAGTGCGATGATCTCTTTTTATGTTGAGGTCACACTGGGTGAATATGTTGACTATGATGAGGTAGACCTAAACACATCACTTGTTGATGGTGACCCAAGTCATGGAAAAGAGCCGTTTAACATGAGTCTGATCGATATTGATACAGTGAGCTTTTTA
>JAOZLT010000133.1:2871-4608 GCA_029934675.1 Candidatus Altimarinota bacterium
ACGACGTTACGTGCTTATGTCAGTTTTGCCGATGTTGAAAACATGGCGGGTAAAATTGTGATCTATGAGATCACCGGCAGTGCTATAACTAAGATCAGTGAGATAGCGACGCTTTCTTGTCCACAAGATATCTTGGCCATCGATGAAAGAACGTTGTTGGTGAAGTCCGCTGACATGAAACACCGTGTCTATGATTATGGCAATGGTGTATCGGATATGTATTGGTACAAAAAACAGTTTTTACAGACGTATGAACTTGGTGATGACAACGTGACACTCTCTTCGACATCACTACAGCAGACTGACTATACAAACAGCTCATATGCCTACTTTACAGAGGACACAAGCGTAGCTTCAGTAACTCGTAAATATTCACGCATGAAAAATATAAATGAAAGTGTTACGAACCGCATTGCTAAAGTAAACGTGGGAAGATATAGTGATCGAGAGAGCATTATAAGGCATATGGACCTTCTTAATGTAAATGGAACCTATCTCTTGGGTAAAACGCGAAACTCACGTCTGGGACGAACAAGGGCTTCGTACCTGGAAAATCCTAAGTATGCTTACTATTTAGATAACTTTATTGTCTATCCTTCAGACCTGAGTTTGGACAACCCGGTAGTGACACCGCCAGAGGACATTCTTAACGAAGCGAGCGCAAGTATTAACCTAAACAACAGCGATACGCAGTTCATAGATGCAAGATACCTCTTAAGCGTGGCAGATATATGGACACCTACCAAACAAGGAGATCATCTCCTATATGTGCGTGTATCTAACTATGATAAGCCGAAGTTTACAGGAGAGATGTTAGACACGACGATAAGAGTCACGGGTGACCATAACGTCTCCATTAGCTTTACAATTACTCCTGGTGAGACACCGGTAGATGAGTTGAGCGTAGAAGCATCTGCAACTACCATTGAGGCACCGGTTGATTACAACGGAACCCATATCTCAGACATTACCTGTGTTGAGGGTGCAAACAATGTCTATCAATGTACAGGCACGATTACTATCGACACGTTTAATGACCCGAACATAGAACTTGACCAACAGATCGTTATTAGTGCAACGGATGGACCGTATGTGACGGAAGCCGTCTTTACAATTTATCACAGTACATCAATACTCTTGTTGTTTGGAGATGGCCATACCGGACAGGTGTGGAGTAGTGATGGTACGCCTAGTGGGACGATGATGTTAAATAATGCAAGCACAGTGGGGAGAGCAGTTTTTGGTACAAACATGTATAAGTTTGGTGGAAAGTATATCTACAATGCATCTGAGCAACAGCCTTATGTTGCTAGTATGTTAGAAGACCCCCACCGGATAGATGCAACACAAGATATTGGTCGTTCATATCATTACGTGACAATGGGTGAATATGTTTATTTTAAAGCAATGATAGGATCTGGAGTCTATGCCAACAATAGTTACCTTTGGCGTACGGATGGCACTGCTGGCGGAACATCATTGGTAAAAGATATGACAGCCTATACAAGTATTGAAACACCGGTAGTCTATAACGGAAAGCTCTATTTTGTTGTTGATCAAGAGAATAATACAAGTGCCAGTCCTAAGTGGGTGATATGGAGTAGTGATGGTAGTGACGCAGGTACAACTCTTTTCTATGATGAAGTATATACTAGTGGACTGTTTGTAGCTGCCGGAAAGATCTTCTTTAGTAATTACAATAGTACAAATGGTGACAATGGTTTATGGAGCAGTGAT
>JAOZLT010000134.1 GCA_029934675.1 Candidatus Altimarinota bacterium
ATGATAATAAACAAGGTCAATTCTACAGAGATGTTCTTGCTGGTTTTTCTAAATATGGAAATGCTACCGTTTATGAGTTGTATTTTGAAGGAGAGGTTGTTTCTTCAAGACTCTGTATTAGCAATAAAGATTACATGATTATTTTAAAAACGGCTTATGATGAGAAATATTCAAAATATTCACCAAGTAATATTCTTTTATATTTAATTTTGCAAAATGTTTATTCAAATAACAAAATTAAAAGAATTGAATTTTATACAAATGCATCTCAAGAACAAGTTTCCTGGTCAACTGAAAAAAGAGAAATAATGCATTTGGAGATATTTAGAAATAAAGTATTTTATATTATATTTAAGTTCTTGAGTTTGGTTAAAAATATAATAAAACGTTAAAGGGAAGTATAATGTCTATTGAGGAAAAAACCAAAAAGTTACTTATGTTTAGTTTGGGGCTTGATAATAAACTAAACCTTAAGTCTTCCACTAAATTATTAGGGGATATCCCAGAGTTTGATTCTTTAGCGGTTGTGTCTGTAATCGAAGCAATAGAGGATCAGTTTGACCTCGCGATAGATGATGATGAGATAGAAGCTGAGGTATTTGAAACGTTTGGTAGCTTGGTGAAATTTATTGAGCAGAAGGTAGCCTGAGTTTTGTCGCATTCGCCTCTTAAAAAAGCTTTTTTTTTGCCTGGTGATGAAGGTTGTTTGTTCTTCCTGCTGTTTGAACCTGCAAGAAAGTCAACAACTGACGCTATAATATTGGTACCTCCTTTTGCCGATGAAATGAACAAATCTCGACGGATGGTCAACCTGCAAGCTGAAAGTTTTGCAGAATTAGGGTTTGCTGTTTTGATAATTGATTTGTTTGGTACTGGAGACAGTAGTGGTGAATTTTGCGATGCTTCATGGGAGGGCTGGCGTAAAAATGTCAAAGAGGCTTATGACTGGTTGCAGGCGCAGGGGTTTCGGGCTATCCATTTTTGGGGAATTAGGTTGGGTTGTTTGCTAGCTCTTGATACTGTCCGAACCTTTGACTTGTCGGTGGTTAGTTTTCTGTTTTGGCAGCCGGTAATCGCCGGCGACCGTTTTGTCACTTTACTGTTTCGACAGCGCATAGCTGGGGAATTTGGTCAGCAGCAGAGTGAGACGGTGAAAATACTTCGCCAGAAAAGTGCTGAAGGTGTTTCACTGGAAATTGCTGGTTATTTGCCTTCTTCAGAGATGTTATCAACCATATCAAACTTGCGGATGGTTGATATGGTTCCCGATTCTGAATCATTCGTCATTTGGCTGGAATGTTCTATCGGAGAGTCTGAGATATTGCCTGCCAGTCAGAAAGTGATCGATTCCTGGCAGAATTATCAAACTCGTGTACATTCAGCTTGCGTAATTGGAAATTCTTTCTGGAATAGTGTTGAGATTGAAGAGGTCCCGGCTTTGATTGATCAAGCCAGAGAATTTTACTTGGAGGTTTTGAATGACTGGTAAGGAGGAAGCATTATTTTTTTCTTGTCAGAGGGAGGCCCTTTTGGGGATTTGTCATACCCCAGCAAAACCTTTGCCGGTGGGGGTGTTGATTGTGGTCGGGGGCCCGCAATATAGGGTTGGGAGTCATCGTCAGTTTGTTCTGCTTGCTCGACATCTGGCCACTAAAGGAATCCCGGTATTCCGTTTTGATTTTCGTGGAATGGGAGACAGTAGTGGAGACTTAATAGATTTTGAACGAATTGGTCCTGATATCCGTGCGGCAATCGATATTTTTTTACAGCAGATTCCGCAACTTGAGAAAATTGTTTTGTGGGGATTGTGTGATGGTGCATCTGCGGCTATGATGTATTCTCACACTGACCCGCGTATTTGCAGTCAAATTTTGCTCAATCCCTGGGTGCGTACAGAAGAGGGGATTTCAAAAGTATATCTAAAAAATTACTATCTGAAACGACTGTGTAAAAAGGAATTCTGGAAAAAAATTTTTCAGGGTAAGTTTAGTTATAGTGAAGCTTTGTCCGGTTTTTCTTCCATCTTAAAAAAGGCCTTTGGACATTCGGCAGTAATGCAGCGGAATGATGTTGATTTAGAAAATATTCCCTTTACTGTGCGGATGTTGATTGGAATGGAAAAGTTTACAGGGCGGTCACTCTTTGTATTGAGTGGTAATGATTTTACTGCGGATGAATTTCGAAGATATGTGAAATCATCTCCTCGTTGGTGTGCAGTTATGGAGCAAGATCTAGTTACGATAAGTACCTTGATGGAGGCCAACCATACTTTTTCAAAAGCACAATGGCGAAATCATGTAGAAACGATTTGCAGTGGTTTTATTACCGAAAGGATTTTGGGGGAGTTAAATGGGTAGGAAATTATTAGTGACAGGGGGATTGCTTCGAGAAAATGGCTATGAATTAGGCGATGGGAAGTCCAATGGAGAAGCTGTTTTAATGAGGTTGTGCCTTTCCTCTGGTAACATGGATAAAGTTATTAGTATGAAAAAAGGGAACAGTAATTATCCTAATGTTCACCCTAATCTACAATTTACCGTGGCGGATATAGAAGGTGATAATCTGTGGTTAGCTACAGATACAGAAATTTATTTATATGATTATGGAAGTCTCGATCTTTTGGAAATATTTTCGCATCCTTGTTTTCATAATATTCATTCTGTCACTGTTCGCAATGAATATCTTTATGTCACTTCTACGGGCTTGGATAATGTGGTTATTCTAAATAAATATGATGGATCAATAGTCGAGATAATTAACGCTCAAGGCAAAGATCCTTGGCATAGGTTTAAGAGAGATTTTGATTATAGAAAAATTCATTCAACTAGACCTCATGATTGTCACCCTAATTATGTTTTTTTTGTGAATAATGTTCCTTGGGTTACAAGATGTACCCAGGAAGATGCTGTCTGTTTATCTGATTTTTCAAAAACAATTAATATAAGCGGCAATAAGACTATCAGTGTACATGATGGTGTTATTAAAGGCAAGAGTGTTTTTTTTACATCAGTTGATGGTTGTATTATTGAGGCTAGTACTGAGTCAATGCAGGTAGTTGACGTACTGGATCTCAATAAATTGAAGGGTTTTGGGGGAGTTAGAGGTTGGTGCCGTGGATTGTTCGTAGATAAAGATTTGTTCTATGTGTCATTTTCAAGAATCAGAAAAACAAATTCAATAAGTAAATTAAGATGGCTTATTGGAAGCGAGAAGAGAATTCATGAATTCTCTTCTGTTCTAGTTATAGATAGAAAAAATAATGAAATTGTTAAAGTCTATGATTTCCTAGATGGAACAATAGATACGATATATAGTATATTGTTGGAGCCGGAAAATTGATTTGAGGAACATTATATGTGAAATTTTATGAGTACACTTTACCTATTATGAGGGCAGATATGTTGAATGTGGGTTACATTACGTCATCCTCTTTTTCTGGTTCGACCTTAGTATCATTTTTATTAAATATGCACCCCAAAATTTCAACTGTAGGGGAGATGGATGGATGGAATTATGGTGAGGATGAAGTGTTCCTTTGTTCATGCGGGAAAACACTTGATACTTGTCCAATGTTTCAGCATATTGCATCCAGCTTTAAAAAAAATCATCTTAAATTTGACTGTAAGGATTTTGGCACTAAATATTCTCTTTCTAATAACGAATCACTAAATAGATACTTAACCCAAGACTGTAAACTAAATAGTTCTTTAGTTGAAAAATTACGTGATAGAGTTATTTCCTCTATCCCACCTTATGGAAATAAATTGAAGGCTATTGATTTGGCCAATAAAGTTTTTATGGAATCATCACTTCAATATGGAAATTCTGATATATTTGTTGATGCTTGTAAGGATCCCTATAGAATACGTTTGCTTAGTAGAATTAAAGAAATAGATCTAAAAATAATTTACCTTGTGCGAGATTTTAGAGGGGTGGTGTTTTCAAATATTAAAAATAAAAAAAGACCAGTTGCGATTGCGATGAGGTTATGGTTGCGTGAACAGACAGTTATCAATAGAATTATAAGTGAGTTTCCGTTCGTTATGATGGTTAAGTATGAAGATATTTGCCGTGACCCCACCTCAAAATTAAAAGAATTACACTCTTTTTTAAGAGTAGAGGCTTATCATAATGAAGGTTCTTTCAGGTCAGTGGAAAACCATATTATAGGTAATTCAATGCGCTTATCTTCAATGGATAAAATAATTTTATCGACCCAATGGAAGGAAAAGTTATCCAAAAATGATCTCAGCCAAATTGAGAAAATGGGAGTTGAATTTATTGAGAGAAAAAAAGATAGCCCTGTTGCAAAGTTGCTACAATACTATTTTGATCATGAATAACACCTATCTATAGTTTTTATTATGAGTTTACGTGATTTAACTATTTTTGTGATTGTTTTTGGTGCAGTACCGTTTGTGTTGCGAAGGCCATATGTTGGGGTACTGGTTTTTACTTGCTTAGGTTATTTGAGCCCGCATCATTTTACTTGGGGATCTGCTTATTATTTCCCTTTTTCAGCCATAATAGCTGGTGTTACAATTGCTTCATTCTTTTTTTCAAAAGAACCAAAATGGT
>JAOZLT010000135.1 GCA_029934675.1 Candidatus Altimarinota bacterium
GGAAAAACCTCCCCCAGCCCCTTAAGGTTGTGAGAAAATCCCCCCAGCCCCCTTTATCAAGGGGTAGCAATATTTGGTATGGGTAATAATTATTAAAACATTACCAATATTGCCCCCTGACAAGGGGGATGGGGGTTTTAGAATAGGCTGGCTGTAACGGACGGTTTTTAAGTATTACACCCCTTAAGGGTCTGGAATGAGGTGTGAGATTATTACACCCCTTAAGGGGCTGGGGGGATTTTCTCATAACCTATTACTATCCCTTAAGTGTCTGGAATGAGGTGTGAGATTATTACACCCCTTAAGGGGCTGGGGGAGAATTTTCTCACAACTAAAATAAAAAACTCTATTTACACAACAAGATAATCATTGTATGGCAATACGGCTAACGGTTGTTTTTCTCTCTCATAAATGGTATAATATATAGATTTAATTAATAGTCTTAAGTTAGTTTCAAGTGCGAGTGCGAGTCTCAAATGAATAATATTAGTGACTCGTAGTATAGGATTTGAGACGTGAGATAAAACAAAATGAAAACAAAACTAAAAAAATTCATAGTAGTCATTCTCGGTTTAATGATACTGATACCGTCTGTATTTGCGGCAGATTATCTGCCTGTACAGGTTTATGCTACCGATACGGTTGCAGGGTATCCGTCTGCTTTACGCACATCTCTTGTAAATCCTAATCAGGATGTGAGATTTGTTGTGGAAAAGCCTGATGGTGCGGTTATTCAGGTTCCGGCGCAGGCCGATTTGGAGGGTGTGGCTAAAACAGATTTCTACGGTCATCAGACAAAGATTGCGGGTAAATACGATGTGGCTGTTGTATATCCGGGTTCTTCTACATCTTCTCCTTTGAGCACATTCACAGTTTATCCTGATCAGGTATCCGAAACTCAATCAACACTTCGCAGTACGCTTCAGATGGTGGAGGCTACGAAGGATGTGACTTTTGTTGTGGTAACTCTATACGATCAATATCGTAATCCTGTGTCAAATCACTATGTTAAACTTGTTTCCAGTCGTAGTGAGGACAATATAGAGGTTTTGCAACAGGGTGTGACGGATGGTAATGGACGTGCTAATTTTAAGGTAAAATCAAGTTTTCCGGGAATCTCGGTGTTTACTGCTATGGATGTTACTTTAAATAAGATATTGAGTGATAGGGAAGAAGTTATATTTTTTGCTCCGTCAGCACCTGCAATTGGTTCTCTTTATGGAGCAAATTTACTTAGCGCTGATATAGGTGGAGATGGTGATGTACTTCCTGGGCCTGTTGATAGTTTTGAGATTGAAGATGTGGCTTCTACCGTGAAAGTGGGCGAAGAACTTAACGTAACTGTAGTGGCAAGAGATAAGAATGATAATGTGGCTAAAAATTATACGGGTACAATACTATTTTCTGTTCCTGATGATGATAATGCTGTTCTTCCAAATAATGGGGAATATACGTTTAAGGCATCAGATCAAGGTAAATTTACTTTTTCACTATCTCTTCAGTTTTCTAAAATAGGAAAACAGGAAATACAGATTTTTGATAAGAGTAATTTTAAGATTACCGGTGAGCATGAGGTTGAGGTTGTTTCAAGGCAGGCGGCAATAATTAGCCCGACTAGTTCCGACCTTTCTATAAAATCTCCTGCTGATGGTTCTGAATTGGGGAGTAATTTAGTAATAATTACGGGGAAGGGGAATGAGAATATGAATCTGAAAATTTTTGATAATGACTCAAAAATTGGTGATAGTGAAACTGATGGAGATGGATTTTTTAGCTTTGAAGCTAAGAACCTTTCTAGTGGTTCGCATACATTTTACGCAATGTCAGATACTGGGAAAGTATCAAAATCCGTAACTCTAAAAATAGATACAATCGCACCTGTACTTAATTCATTTGATTTAGATGCGGAGGGTTCGGTTGTTCCGGGCACTCGAATTGATGTGGAAATTCAATCTGAACCTGGTCTTGAAAGTGCTAAGCTTAGGGTTCAGGGTATGGAGCAGATTATGACTGAGTCGTCATCTGAACCGGGTACGTATGAAGCTACAGTAGGCGCACCTGCTCAAGACGGAGATTTTGCTATTGATGTAATTTTAGTAGATAGCTTATTTAATAAATCAGAATTTTTAAATAAAGGTACGATTATCGTTAAAAGCCCGGAGGCTAATAAACCTTCTACAGTTAAAAATCTAACGGCTGTGCCAGGTGATACAGTTATTGATTTAACTTGGGATGACGTAATAGATCATGATACAGATATTCAGAAATACAAAATTTATTACGGTGTATCTATGGATAACCTGGACAAGACCGCAGAAACACTTGATTCAACTGCAAAGTGGCAATTAAGAGATCTTACTAATGACACACAATATTTTATTGCAATAACTGCTGTAGATTCTAGAGATGTTGAGGGTGATATAAAAAGTACGATTATTGCAGCGACTCCGATACTTCCTGATGTATGTGAGAATGTTGATTGTGGTGATAATGGTGCTTGTTCAGAAGGGGTGTGTGTTTGTGATGAAGGTTGGAGCGGGCTTACATGTAATGTGGAAGATGAAATTGATGATACAATGCTTCCTGTCGATATAACTTTACCTGTTGATACTCCAGCGATTCCAACTCCACAACCTACTGCATATGACAGTACTGTTATGCTTACTTGGACACCATTTCGGGAAGTGCAGGCTTATTATTATAAAGTGTTTATCGGTTTTACATCCGGTCAGTATACAGATTCTGTTATAACTCAAAATAATCAGCCAACTGTTACAATTCAGGATTTAGTTAATAATTATCCTTATTATTTTGCTGTTGTGGCACTTGATATAAATGGGAATCAAATTTCTCAGCTTTCTTACGAAGTTACGGCCACTCCAACAGGAACTGCTTTTCGGCCATCTGCACCTATATCAACTAGTGGCTATTATGATGCAAATGGAAATTTTGTTGTAGGGACAACATCTGCATATAATCAAAATGCTTACGGGCAAACTATGACTCAATCTCAGGTTACGCAAGCTGTTAAGACCAAAACAGGGCCTGAAAGTTTATGGGTAATATTTATTTCTGCGGTATTTGCATATTTCTTTTATCATCATAAACGGAAGGTACTTACTAAGCTTAAAACTTAAGCTTTAGTCTCAAGTGCGAGTCTCAAGATAGGAGACGGATACTTGAGACTCGTACTCGCATTATTTCACTATAAACCCCGACACACAAAATATGTTTACAAACGCGATTAAAGGATTTAAAAAGGATTATCACTCTATACATTATGGTATTAAGCTTATTGTACTTGTGATTTTTTTGAGGACTTTTGGTTGGGGGTTTATAGATCCATATTGGTCAATATATTTAAGTCAATTTCAGCATAACTATACTGCGATTGGAATGCTAACTGCTGTAATGTCTTTTAGCGCTTTGCTAACAATTATTCCATTGCTCCGTCTTGTAGATAAGATGAAGGAGACTATTTTGATAGCAGATGGTGAAATATTGTATTTCTTTGTACTTATAGCTTTTATATTTGCCGGATTATTTAATAATTTACCTCTTTTGATTATAGCTTTGTTTTTTGGCGGTATTGCTCAGACTTTGTTGATTATTGGCACTGAAGCTTATATTAGAAAGCATAATGGAAAGGGTAATTCAGGGCCTTTTGGTTTTTATATAGCACTTGATTATTTTGGGTGGATATTAGGTATGGTTTTTGCAGCGTTTTTAATCAAATATTACAACTTTAATACAATGTTTTTGTTTGTAATACCAAGTGTTTTGGCGAGCTTTTTTATTCTTCCTAAAATCCATGAGCGGGGGATTAAGTCATTTTATTTGGGATTAAAAAAATATTTTCATTCAACTAGCGATATAAAGGGAATTTTTCAGGATTGCAAAGAGGTTGATTCAAATATGATTTTCTTTTTAATACTTGCATTTTTTGATGGTGCGATAAGGATGTTCTCTTTTATATTTATACCGTTATTTGCGTTAAGTATTAATTTGAGTTTAAAAAGTATCGCTCTTTTGATGGCGGTAATGTATTTACCATATATATTTAGTTATTTTTTTTCAGAAATTGCGGATAAATACAAAAGAATGAACGTAATAGCTTTTGGGCTTTTTGTTGGAGCGCTTTCATTTATTCTTTTATATTTTTTGGTTGCTCAGGTATTTATAATACTTTTTGCTGCTACAATCTCTTTTTCAATGGCAATAGTACGACCGGCATATAATGGTGCAATCACTCGTCTTACTCCGCGCAGGATGCTGGGAGAGGTTACGGGATTTAATAATTTGATTGAGAGGTTGGGTAGAATAATAGGTCCAGTTGTTACTGGGATGATTGCTGATGCTTATGGAATTCATATGGCCTTTTTCTTAATGGGCACAGTTGCGTTGGGGCTTGCTCTTATGTCGTTAATTTTGAGGGGCTTAGATTATTTTGTGGACCCTAATTCTGAAGCGTTTTGTTTGAGGCGCTGACGTGGTGGAATAAAATAAAAACCACAATGTCGCCACAAAGTGAAACGGGTCCCCACAATGTCGCCACAAAGTGAAA
>JAOZLT010000013.1 GCA_029934675.1 Candidatus Altimarinota bacterium
GACATACAAATCCGAAAGTAATAATAGAGAAAAAGGAGTTTTTACTCTAATAATCTATCTGCGAAATCCATACAATCCTTTAATCCAGAAAATCCAGGTTCAGACAATTAAAATAGGCTGTTTTTTATCATTAGAAAATGATTTACTTCTTAGCTTAAAGGTTAGAGAATTCTAATTGATTAAAATTTATTCAAGGAAAAAAACTCCTGATCCATTACTTTGCTTGCGGAGGGACACGCGAAGTGTAGGGCTCTGATCGGAGCCAATTCTTGTCCGATTACCACTAGCTCCAAACAGAACCTAAAGCCAGTTGTTTGTAACTAGCCCAAATAACTTAATATAATATTATTATATATAATCCTATCTGATATATAACAAAAACCCAATTTCCCCTTTGGGCTGACGGGGTTTTTTGGTAAAATCAAAGTCAGCGGATTATCTCTCAAAAAATAAAAATTAAAAGAATAAAAAGATTCATCGCAGGGCTTTTAATATCAGTTATACTTGGAAACCAGGTGGGAAGTGATATTAATGTGCATATTTTTGCTATACCTAAAGCACATGCTTCAGATGCCGCAATATCAAAACTCATTACCGCAAATCCAATTGCTAAGGCAATTTCCAGTGTCATATCTTCAACCACTTCAAAGCCTGCACATGCAGAGCTGGGAATAGTTGCGGTTATGGTTGAAAATAAGCTCCTTGATGATAAAACGTCTTACAGCGGTTCGACATTACGTGAGTATGTTTTTGCTTATGCGGAAAATATCCAAAAGCGCTTACCTCACACCCGAGCCATTGTTATGGGTGTAGATTCGAATGAGGACACTTTTAAAATAAGCACCATACTTGAAAAGATGTATTACGAAGGTGTGGATAATGACCTTTTGGACACCAGTAAAATCAATGACGATACTAAGAAAGAAGACGATAATCGTTTAGTTGGCATAGTACTTGTCGGCAATATTCCTCTGCCAATAGTATATGACAGAGATGGCGTTACTTCCCCCAGTCTTTATCCATACACAGATTTTTACCGCAAGCGGTATATCTACAATCACAACACCGATCGCTTTGAGCTCAATCCTGATGCTCTAAAGCCAACTCCGGATGTGTGGCATGGAGTAATTGTCCCACCGTCAAAAGATAATCCGACACGAAAGAAGGAATTGGCTGAGTATTTTGATAAAAATAACAAATATTCCAACAATCAAGATGGTTACAGTACATTCAACAAACGTATGTTGTATTACAACTTTCCGGCTGTTGAAAAAAAGCTTAATACTTTTGATTACAGCAATTACAAAAGGGCAATGAAATATTTGGAGGAGATAGTTTTTCACAGATTCAACAGGCATCTTCTAAAAGCAATGGTGTCTGATATTTCTGGTGAAATGGCGCCGGATAAAGCGGAGAAAGATCAAAAGCCTCTTATCGATGACATATCGATTAAGCGCATTACAGGAAGTGGTATTGAGCTTGTCATTAAAAAATTTACAAAGAATTTTGCTCAATCATTACAGACATATCTTGGTCGTCTGAACTCCAAAATTGCTAAAACAGGAAGGTGGAGCGAAAAGGAATATGACAGTTTTGCCTCACTCATCACCATGCGGGATACCTACATGCAAACGATTCTGATGGCAAAGACTATCGAGTTGGAAAAACTGATAGATAAAGAGATTAGTTCAGCACAGGAAACAGTAAAAGTGATTACGGGAGTTGCTATTGATTCTGAAGAATCATTTAACTTCTCAAGCTACATAGATGGCACAAAAGTAAGCAGTATGCTTTCAACCAGTGATGCTGGTTTGTATCGTGGGCAATTGCGTCCAGTTGGCATTAAGGTTGTAGAAAATAACTCAGTCTTAGTCGAAGCCAATCGCCTTTACAATCCTGATACTGGCATAATTCCACCGGATGGCGACACTACCAAAATGGAAGAAAGAGCTGAATATAACGAATACGGAGGTTGTGTGGCAAATAATTCAATAAAATACGATAACAATGACAAAAATATACACATTGGTCCGAATAGATGTGACCCAACCTCAGCCATAAAACCTGTTTTTGACATAGCCGGATCAAAAGAAAGTGGATATAAGTTATACAGATCTTCAGATACAAATCCCCCAAGCAATTTCAAACTGCCGGATGAGCAATTTTTACTGGAAAACATGAGCTTCTTACCATCCAGCATGTCTGCCAAAGGATTATATGCTGACGGTTCGGATTTTAAGAAAAAAGCATATTGTAATTCCAGTTTGCCTGCGGTTTGCAGTGCACCATTAGGAATAGCCCCAGATACCGACTTGGATGAGACGATAAACAGGCTTTTTAGTAAACTTGTATCAACCGAAGAAATTAAACTCGATATGGCCGATAAGGCAGATGTCGCTCTTTTAACAGGAGGTAAGACCATCGCACACAAACAGCTAAGCAAAATCCTTCACACATTACTGCCAAAAGGCTTAATTCAGTCACGTAGTTTTAATGATGATGGGAATGTTACTGTAAAATTTACAGCTACAACGAAGGATTTAAAAACAATGATTAAGCACGTCGAACCGTCCGACACTACTATTGCATCTGTATGTGAATCCCAAGTTACAGAAGCATATCCATCTGACGGCATACGATATGTCGAATTTTACAAAGATAAAAAACGTAGGGTTTATAAATACCCAAATCTTTTCCGCATAGAAGGAAATAGTCAAAATGAAATTCTTCAGAATCTTTCCAAGGAAATTTTGAAAAAAGATAAGGAGCTCAACGACTTGCTTGGTTCACAAAAAAATATCATCTCTAAATTTTTTACGACAAATGCGGCTTTAGTTGAGCCTATCCAATGGCGACAGCTTGGGGTAGATCAAAAACATCAGTCAATATTCGAAAAATACTTGAATCGCGATAGTTTCATGCCAGTACCAGATAGCACAGCCGTACCGCCATCCACTCAGCCAAAAGGGTATGAAGTTGTACATATTTATGCGAAAGGAGATGAAGAAAGCTTCCAATTTGCCATAAATCGCTCAAACCTGGATTCAAAAGCACTGATAGATTCAGAACTGGATGCGGCCAAAAAATCCTTAAAAGACAAAGAAAAGGCTGTTGGTAAAAAAGATGCAACTTCCGACGCTACATCATCCGACACTAAAAGCCTTTATAAATGTGGGCCTAGTGATGGTGTGGAAATCTGGGAATGGTTTCCAAATTTAATCGGTTGTTGGATACCGAATGAAGTGATTAAGCTTGCAGACCTTGTAACCTTGGATAATTCTTGTGGAGGTGATTTACCTCAACCGGATGAAGATGCTCTAGATAATTCAGGCGCTGATATATTCTCAAATCCAGAACTAGCCGTTGAAAATCCTGCCAACAAACCAGCAACCTTAAAAGTAATCATAAATAAAAAGACATTAGTTCAAGGAGAGAAAGTTCCAGTAAAGGTCGAAGTGCTGAATAAAAAAGGCAAAAAAGTCCTTGGTTATATATCAAATCCACTGGAGTTCAAAGTTGTAGACAATAGCCTCGCAGATTTAGACCAAAGCAAGATGAACATCTTTATTGGCGAAGGTAAAATAGACATGAACGCCAAAAACAAATCAGGTAAAACAAGTTTAGATATAAAACTTGGTTCATTAACTTCCAAAACTCCCATAAATGTTATTGATGGTATTAAAGTGAAGTTGGCACACAAAAAAGTAGAAGGTCAGCCTTATTATAACATTACAGCTCAACTTTACGACCTCTCGGATAATGCAGTAACAGATGTAAATACAGATATAAAACTAAGTTCTGTAAAGCCATCAGACGGCAAATTTGCACCTCCGCTTGTAAGTTTAAAAGATGGCAAAGGGCAATCAAAATTCTTCCCTAATCCTGCAAGCACTAACATAGCGCTCACAGCAGTTCATTCAGTTTACAAAAGCGATATTTTAACGGTACCTCCAATAGTCAATGAGCCATTCAAAATTGTAATTAGTACTCCCAAAAACCTCCCAGTTGGTAAAGAAGTAAAAATACCGGTCAAAGTCACTGACATTTACGGAACGACTTCAGTAAAATTCGGCAAATATGATGAAAACTTTAAATGCCATAAGGAAACCATAAAAGTAAAAGTCACAAAAAAGATGAGTCAGTACGGTTCGGTTGAGTCGGATACTGTAACAATCAAAAATGGCGTAGGCGAAATTAAGGTTAAGGTTGGCAAAGAAACAGGTCAGCTCAATCTAATAGCCGAGCACGATAAACTGGCTCCTGGAATGGCTGAGATGCCGATTATTGCAAAAATTTCACAAGAAGATTGGTCTGAAAATTTCCCACAAGACCTATTCGCCTCATTTGTCGGGTTTCCTGCAGGTAACTTCTTAAAAGAAAATTACTTTGGAGGAGTGCATCTGTTTAGCGGAAAAACACAGGCAGTTTACGCCTCCATGTCCGATATCCCAATCCCCCCCACGGTAACCGTGATGCCTAATTATCAGATTAAGTTAGGTGGAAGTAGTCAGACCGTGGATGTCTCAGATATGACGGACAAAATCAGTTTACAGGTCATTGATAAGAAAACTCTGGAATCTCTGCTAAGCACCACAGTTGATTTGGATTTTAATAAAATTGCAGTGTGGGACAGGAATGCAAAACCAGTCTCAGATACAATTTATTACGAGCTGACAAATAGCAATTACACTGTCACTTCGGCAAATGGTGTAGTGGATATTTTTGATGCGGATGATGAGAAGGTGGTTACATTAAAAAAAGATTCAATCTCTTTCAAAAAGTTTAATCACACGCTTTCTTTCGAAGATTCATCCAACTTCAATCTGCTGGAACTAGTACTCTCTAATGCTACAGATGAAGTAGCCAGACTTTACCTAAACTTTAAACCCAAAACGCTCAAAGAAAATGATTTTGTAATTGATTCTGATTACGGCCTACGCAGTCTTTTTTCAGGAAATAGTACAAACGACCCAACAGGTCTTATTCTTTACGACACATCAGTTGAACCGGAAGAAAGCAAAAGGCCGACAGAGCATTTTGGTTTTGAAAAAGAAAACAAATATATCCTCCGTTTCGGTGGCGGAAGCCCTATAGGCGAAGCCACCATGTGGAATTTGCCATTCAACTCTGTTTTACTTGGTGACCCAACCATAAAGCTTACAAATCAAATCGCCTCCAGTCTCAACTACGACAACACTGTCGGCCGTCAGATATATCAGGATGATGAAGAAGGAGATATCGTCGCAATAACAAATTTTGATTTCAATAAAGATAATATTGAAGATATTGCTGTTGTAACGAAAGATGGTCGTATACGGTTATTCGAAGGGGGGCACACTGATCCTTTGTACCGTGATCGTGGTAATATCGCGTTTCTAGCAGATGGAGTTTTAAGCATTGCATCATTTGATTTTAAAAACGATGGTTATGATGATTTGGTAGTTGCTACGAAAGCGGGGCGCCTGGCAATTCTTCATAACAACAAAGAAGTTCTAACTCGTACTAATCAAAAGCTCAAAGTCGGAAAACAGCTTTATCAAATCTCCAAAGCCGATATGGATGCGGACGGTTATCCTGATTTGGTAACTTTGGATAGCCTGGGTGATATACGAATTTTCTACAATAACAACAATGTCCTTCCGGAAAATGGAGTGTTAATTGGTAATTATGGATTCAGCCTAAAACTTACCGAGAATCTAAAAAACGATTTGAAAATTCGTTATCCAAATATGCCTGAACCAAAAGATCCAACAGCCGTAACATCATCCGCCGGTAAAGATGCGAAAATTTCCAACATAACTCCAACTGCGGATAATCCTTTAGGCATATCAATCACACCTCCAAAAGCCACCGATTTAACCGCGCTTACAAGCTTTCAGACAAAAGACACATCCAAAGATATCAGTGACTCCGCGGCCAAAGCTGCTGTAGACGCTTTTACGAAAGATGCCAAGGCAGTCGCAGAATTAGGAGCTCCTGCTTCTCAAAAAATTCCATGGAATGAGAATGGAGAAAGCTCAGTATATTTCGAGTCTTTTTCAAATTTCGAAAAAAATTATCCATTTGGTCAAAATGGATTATCCCTAATTGCCAACAAAAGTGTAATCAATAAAGATCGTCCGACGGCTAAGAACCTCGACTTAAAAGAAACTCTTAAATACACAATCAAACTTACCGCAAGTAAGGATGTGAAAGATTTTATCTTACTGGATACAATCCCAGATTCTCTGACTTTAGATGAGGATAGCGTGGATTGTAAAGATATGGCTTGCAAGGATATGGAAGTTACGGCTAATGGCGTTCATTTGTTTTTAAGTAAACTAAATCTTAAAGCTAAAAAGACCATTACCATTACTTACGAAGTGGCGGTTAAATATACACCAAGGGCGGCAATTATGATCAATAAGCTTGATGGTAAAATTAAACTTAATATGCCAAAAAGTCCAAATCCAGCCGTACCTTTTGATAATTACAAAGATATTCTTGTTTCACCTCCATTTAATACTACGGGGCAATTAATAGCTCACTATACAACTACTCCTCGCAAATACAGCATAACTTCAACAAAAAAAGAAGAAGATAAAACTATCGCAGATGCATTATCTCAAAATAGTAAATGTATGGATGAGTTGAAAAAGCTCGGTAGCCTCAAAAAAGATGCCAAAGTGGATGCGAGTGCTATGGATAATATGATGAAAGCTTGTGGGCTTGATAAAGTACAGAAAGATTTGAAAGAATGTAAAATCGATCCAAATGGCGGAAAGCCGACTCCAACTCCAGAACAATGTGCTGCTAATCCATCAAAGTGTGCGGCTGATACGCTTCGGGATGTCTCCGACAGTATAAGTAATTTCTTATGTATGGGGGGAGGATGTTTCCCAATGCCATTCAACATGGCCTTTTTGGCGCCAAAAACAATCCCATTCGCTATGCCACTTTTGGCATTTCCTGCAACACTCATTACTCCAATAGGACCACTGCCTGTGCCGTCGTTCTTTGCTATGGCACCAACGCCTTTGGGTGCCGCAGAAATTCCGGGGCCCATCATGTCGATGATTCGCCTGTATACAATTCCAACTCTAACAGGTGGTTTGGCTATGGCATTTTGTTGGGGTCCATTTCCTCCAGGAACTCCAGTACCTCCGCCTCTCATGCCCATCCCTTATCCTCCTCCAATTGGCAACTGTATGACATTTGCACTTCCTATGGGTGGATTACCGCAGTGTAAGGCAATTGAAGCAGGGATTACTTCGTTAATGGATGCTGCTAATTCCGTAATAAACGATGCAAATTCTGGTATCGCAGCTGTAAATAATGGTGGTAATTTGCCTGCAGAACTTTCTGCTGTTGATTCGACAGAAGGAGGTGCTGGTGGTTTGGAAGTCGGTTTAGCTATAAATCTTGGCAATCAGATGAAATTCGAGCCACCAACCAAGACCTTCTCTAACAAGCACATAGGTAGTTACGACTCAATTGGCGGTAAGATTGCAGGTTGGCTTGATAAGCAGATGTTGGAAATATTTAACAAATTGCTTAATCTGCCCACAATTCGTTTTATACTACCAGATACAACCAAAATATTCTCCGCTGACTGGGATGAATTTGATAAACTTACAACAGCTTGGTGGAACGGTGTTACAGGCTTAGGCAAACAGGCAACTACAGCAGGAACGGGAGCCTTGGGAATGCTAAAAGCAACAGGAGGTGCTGTTGCTGGTATGGTTAAAGGAGATGCTAATAATATTAAAAATGCAGGTGGTAAATTCCTTGATAATTATACTGCTGTAGAACAAGAGGTTGTTGCATTTAATCAAAACACAATCGAGGACTTATATGCTGTTGTAAATTCAATTCCTTTCATTAATCTGAACGAGCATTACATAGATTTCAAAATTCCATACCTCTCTTACGCACAGATAAATGATGTAATACGTGACTTTGAAGGAGCGAAATTATATTACAAAAAGCAGGCGCAAAAATATAACGATCTTCTCGCAAAATATAAAGCCCAATTCACATGTCCCAAAGCAGATAAAAACAAAAAGGAATGTGTAGCAATAAAAATATTGGGCATGTTTACGCTGGATTTGAGCACATTTATTAAGAGTATAGAAGATAATATCGATGTCTTCAGGTCTTACATGAACTTTCCTAAGCAGGTTATCATGTTTTTTAACCAGCTCTCACAATATTTAAGCCAACTAGCCTGCATTTTAGAAACTTTCGCCAATTTAATAAGTGGGTGGTTAGTCACTATCCAAAATCAAATGATTGGATATGTGGAAGTATTTTATACAATTATTGAAATTGTCAAAAACATCAAGAAATTAGTAGATATTTTTACCAACTTTGAAACAAATTGCGATATATGCACAAATGACCGCATGGGTAATTTTGGATGGATTATGCTCCTTGGTTTGGTGATTCCGGAAATTCCGATAATCAAGTTCCCAAAATGGCCGGATTTGGTATTCGACTTGTCGGATTTTAAAGCGGAAATTAATATCGAATTTCCGACAGTGCATTTTATTGGAGAACCCATAAAATTGCCTCGTATTCCTCGAATTAAATTTCCTGACTTACCAGATCTCACATTGTTAAAACTCGGACTCCAATTACCTGCCTTACCAGTTTTGCCAAAACTCCCGGATCTACCTAAACTGCCACCATTGCCTGCCGTACCAACGGTTAATTTACCAACACTACCACCTCCGCCAAAACTTCCTGATATTGGTGCGAGCTTTGAGGTAATATCAGAACTTTTAGAGATGCTCCTAATGATATGGTGCATGATTAAAAAAGGATTTAGCCCAGTACCAGAAGGATACTTGGGGGATCATGCGGTACTACTCACAAACCGCCCAGCATATTTAATGCCATTGGATATGCTACAAATTAAATTTGGGGATATCGCGGTAGGTGATATGGGATTTGATGAGCTACGAATAGAATCAAAAGTTTATATGAGTCTAAGGCTTAAACTTGTAGCAGAAGGATTGCAGAAAACAGCAGATGATTGGAACAAAGCAGTACCTACGGATTTCCAGAAACTTATTGATGAATCATTTATTGGAGATATAGCTAAAGGATTAGATAAGTTTGAAAAATTTGCCGATGAACTTTCCGACGATATCGATAAGTTTTCTGAAGATTTTGCAGATACGATAGAGGATGCTGGCAAATATCATCAGAAGGCACTGGATATGTTGGGCAAAGAATTGAAAGATGTTGATGATATGTTCCGCGGAGCCGAATCAGATTTACAAGATCTTTCTGATACTGCAACAGATATTATGGGTGAGGGGACAAAGATAGCAAACCAAGCAATGGTAAATAAGCTTGCTGAATATAATAAATGGGCAGATGGAGTTGATAAAAATATGAGCGAAATAATGAGAAAGGCTGCTACCGAAGCATGGGTAGAGTGGGTTGGCACAAGCCTAACATTTGGTTTATCGGCTGCTGGAAAAGCCATTAATGAGGTAGATGTTAAAGAATGGCTACAAGAACATATTTTCAATCTTGTTGGTAAAGGTATAGATGATGCCATTGCCAAAGGTGTTATGGGTGAATTTGAAGTTGGGAAATTTATAAATAGTTACTTACAGCCTAATGCGCCTGAATGGTTGGCAAATATGGGCGATGAATTAAGTAAGAATTTTGATGAACTTAGAGATGATATGAAAAAGACAGGGGATTCTTTCCGAGATGCTTATATGGATAGTAAACTTAGAACTATGATGTGGTCTGCATGGGCTCAAGATACAACAAGTAATCAAGAGGCCTACATTCCTCAAATAAACCAAAAACAAAGGTACGAAGTACCTCCGGAACTCAAGGACGCTTTTACCAACAAAATCGAAGGTATGATAGCTGTAATTGATGAAGTTAACAGAAGCGAGCCAATCGAGTATTCGGTTCTGAAAGAAAAATATGGGGTACCTGATTATCAGTTGCCAATTATACCTACCGCTGTAGATAAAATTCATTCACTACAAATCGAATTACTGAAAAAGAGTAAGGAATATGCTGATATGGCTGTGATATCGGAAAATCAGGAAGACCTTTATGCGTTTGTGCAAAATCAATTAGAGCCGCCATCTCCTTACAAGCTAGCTAGTTCTAAAAAGAAAACTGTAACAACAAATATTTCAGGTACACCTGATCTGGAAAAGTTGATTGCAAATAAACCGCAAGCCCCTCCCATCGAATATAAACGGTTACTTGCACAGGCTTCATCAGGAAAAACGGCATCTTCGTCCAGTTCTGTAGGTTCATCTTCTAACAGCTCAAGCGGAGCTTGTGTGGGAACCTGTCTTATAGACCCAATAACAAATAAATCAATTCAGTTTATTCCATATTTCGACAACCCTGCCATTACCAAGACGGCATTTATCCCATCAGGTATTCCGGGTAAGTCACATGTAGTTTATTCAGATGGTCCAGTCCTCTACTTAAAACGCGAACTAACTGTACCACTTAGTACAACAATCAACATTCCCCCACGCGTTCCGAATATAATTTTTAATTTGGATGATTTCATTACAGCCGGAGGTTCACTTTATCCATATCGGGAAGCGGTTAATATGGTTGCACCATCACTTACAGAAAATGGTTCTGCAAGTTTTAATTGGGCAGAAATTACACATCCGGATTTGTATGGTGCAGGTATTGAACTTGAAAGATCTATACTTGGATATGATGTGGATAAACAAAAGAACGGTCTCGCAGATATAACAATTGTCCTACTTCCACCGGATTCAAAAGGTAATGCGCCACGTGTAACAATAGATGGTAATGCAATTTCTTACGGTACTCTTGTAACATCACTTGCAGATAAGAAAGAAGCCAGAAAACGATTTGGCATAGAAACAAAAAGCTTTTATACAAGAGCTAATAAAGTGCTTTTTGAAACTGTTGGTAATGACAAAAGAAACTTAGGTATAACACTCACTCCTACACGTGCCGTTTATTTCGATAAATTTAGTGGCTCGGGCTACAACCTGAATATGGATAACGGATTTCACCACATAAAAGCCACATGGTTTGATAAATACGGAAGAATTGCTAATTACAATCACAACGAACTCCTCTCCCCACAAATTTATGTAGATACTGCGGCACCTATAGATATGTCAGGTGAAAAAACATTCAAGTTCCCGATTTATAAAAAGGGAATAATAAATGTTTCCGAAATCTATACTGATCTTTCGGAGTCTTATAATTATTATTGGGATACAAATCAGGATGGATTAATGGATGTCACAGGTGCTGAATATGCTATATATCCACAAAAGAAACCAAAGAAATTTACAGTGGATCTAATAGCTAGTATAGATTTAAATGATTCGAGCTTTACTCAATACAAGAAAAAAATAAAGATAGAGATTTATGTACCGAAAATATCATTGGAAGAAGAGCCTCTTATATCGGAAGGTAAGATAAAAGGAACAATGCAACCCGAAGATAAATCGCATAATCTTAAAGATATTCCATTCAGTTTATTCAGAAAAAGATGGGGTATTTGGAAAAACCTAGGGCTTCTTAAAGCAGGTACAAACGAACAAACTACGCCTCCGTTAAGCGATAAAAACGGATGGAAAAATAATTATTATGCTTTAAATAAAGATGGAGATTATGAAATTAGCGGATTTACCCACGGGCTTTCAAACGCACTTATCTCCGATGGTTCTCAAAATGATGTTGTGCGTGTACATCTAAAAACGGGTCAGATAGAAATGCTTAATAACGATTATGAATTAAAAGTAATTCCTGCTTCATGGCTTTTGCCTACACGGGTCGCTGTGGTAAAAAAGGCCTTTGATACGGCTCTTTCCAATATTTATTACATAGCGGATAGCAACACGGACGCTGTAATACTGGACACTCCCATTACTCAAACCAACCTCTCAACAATTGGTATAACGCTTGGTGACTTAAATACAAGCGATTCGATAACGGCCGAAAATATGCCGGGTTATACAGAAAGTTTTCCTGGTGGAGCCACAATATTTAATAAAGATACAAAAATAAACATTGCGCTAATAAACAGTGATGGAGCTGTGCGTATGATGTCTACGGGGTATTCGCTTGGGTTTAAGAACCAAGGGAAATTAACTGAAAAAATCATATTCCAACTTATTGATGACAAAACAAAGAAGCCAGTTTTCGATATATTTGTTGCTGCTAATTTTGATCTGCTCGTAATAAATCAGGATGAAGTTTGGAACGATTTAAAAACTCAAATTGGCTATCTAAAAAAGAGAATTGGACCAATGTTTGCTTCTTTGTTTGCACAAAATAAACCCAACAAAAGTTCGCAAAATTCGACAAAATCTTCCAAACCAAATATCTCAAAACCCACAACTTCAGAAAATCCATTTCAGGATCTTGACTCAGGTCATCCGAATTACAAAGCCATTCTCGATTTGTACAAGCGTCGAATTGTAGGTGGCTATGGCGACGGTACGTTTAGGCCTGATGCAAAACTTTCACGTGCTGAATTTGTGAAGATTGCTCTTGGTGCTACGAATTGTTTTGATTGTACAATGGCAACCAATAAACAAAAAACAAAGTATATTGCTAATCCGTTCCCAGATGTATTTTTGCCAGCTTGGTACTTTTATTGTATATCAATCGCCAAAGAACTTGGTATGGTAACCGGTTATGGAGATGGTGTATTCCGCCCTGGTCGAAATATTAGCAGAGCTGAAGCCGTAGCTGTACTTCTTCGCCAATCCGGAATTGAACTCGAAGAAGCTCCTAAAGATTATTACGTGGATGTTCCTGAATACGCATGGTATGTGGATTATATTCATACTGCGGTAGAAAGTGATTTTATAAAAGAACAGCAAGGCATAGTAGCTCCTGATGAAGAGATAACCCGTGGTGAGTTCGCGTTTATGGCTAGCGGAGTACTTGCACTTCAGGATTGTAGTGAAGTGGATACTGATGAGGATGGTATGCCTGATTGGTGGGAAATGGACAATGACCTTGATCCGTTATTCGCAGGCGATGCCTTACTTGATAACGACGATGATGGAATAACCAATCTCCACGAATACAAAAATACTCTTTGCCCATATCTGGATAATCCAAACCAAACAGATACAGATGGCGACAAGAAAATCGACGTATGTGATGATGATATTGATAATGATGGAATAAAAAATGAATTAGGCATTTATGATAAAGACGGAAAGTTGGATAATTCAGTTGTAGATAATAGTGATGATAACTGTCTATTCGTTGCCAACCTAGGCCAGGAGGATTCGGATGACGATGGTGTTGGCGATGCATGTGAAGAATGCCCTTATCTCAACAACCCTAATCAAAACGATTTAGATGGCGACGGTATAATCGACGTATGTGATGATGATTTGGATAATGACGGCACAAAAAATGTACTTGGTATATACGATGAAAACGGATTAATAGACCCAGAAAAAGTAGCAGAAAGCGATGATAACTGTATTTTTATAATCAATGAGGATCAGACAGATATTAACGCAGATAAATTAGGCGATATATGTGAGGCTTTGCCTGCAGACCAAGTAGGTCCACCAAAAGACTTATGTCCAGCAATTCCAGAAGACCTCGACTGGTATCATGATGATGACGGTTGCCCTGAGCTCAATGACGCATTAAAGAAAAAAACAGCTGAAGATGCAAGAACCCTACCAGATAAGACTGCGGAAGATTATTACAAGAAGAAGCCAGGTGTTTATATAAACAAAGGTCCTGCCTGCTACTTCTTGGATTATGAAAATGACATTGTTAAAGATGATATCATCATGACAGCAATTACCGACGTTGATACGCATGACATTATTTATACGCAAAGCGGTGAAATTCCTTATTAACAATCGAGGCTACGCTCCTCACGTCGCTGAGGCTACAATGGAAGCTACAATTGTGGATTACTAATTACAACCTCAATAGTAGCCTCAAAGTGAAACGG
>JAOZLT010000136.1:0-1489 GCA_029934675.1 Candidatus Altimarinota bacterium
CTCTGCAATAACAAATGTGATCTATTTACAGTTTATACTCAATTGCTCTCATAACTCCGATTTAGCTAAGATTCTTTTAACATATAACTTCGTTAGAACTTGCTTAAAATACTATGGCATTTATTCACAAATCCTGCCTCGCTATCCATCAAAATAATGTTTATCGAATTTCGAATTTATGAGAACAATTGAGTATAGATTATTTACATTGCGTCTTAGTGAGCACCATAAACTTATCATAAAATGTTTTGAGGTTTTGTTTAGCAACTTTTTTACTAACAGCATCTTCAATAACTCCATTTGTTTTAAATAAGATTTCATCAATAGCCACAAGGCTGTTCTCAGCAACATTATTGAGACTTAAATTAAATTTAATTGCTGTTTTCATCTGTTTCTCAGCTAAGTGTTTTGCATCATACGCATTTTGATATGCCGTTGCATAATCACCAATATTAACTGTATTTAATAATAATTTACCGCTACCTACTGCCATATCTTTAATACCAACAACAGCCTTCCATGTATTTACAAACACTAGTTCTGCATAGCCTGCGACAAAACTCATCTCAGTTTTTAAATCAGCAGCCAAGCCGGCAAGACCGGGTCCATTTACAAGACTTCTTGGGCTAGAGCCTTCTTTACCACCAATAGTTAGAGTAATCTGATTAGCCTTTATCCATTGTTGAGCCCTTTTATCTGCACGTTTTTTGGCAACTTCAACCATGACTCCAAAAGAGCCTATTTCAATTGAACCTTTGCCAATTGCCTTAAAGGAATCAAATGCTCTTTTTAAATCTTCCCAAGCCTGAGTAAAATCTCCGTAAGGGCAATCCACATAAAAATTTTGTGAATTTGGAAACCAAAAACTAGAATTATCTGAGTTATGTTTTAAATTTATGAGCACTTCTGACTCACCATCTCCATCCCAATCAAAATTTTCACCTTTAACAATGCCTGATATTCTTAATTCTAAAAATTGATAATCCAGCCATAGCTGACCACTTCTCGTATAATCACCCATCATCGAAGCTTTCATAATCTCATTTAACACCTGTTCTTTAAGGGCCTGTAATTCCCATATATCATCCCGTAAGCAATTAGAGATACCTTTCTTAGTTACATCTGAATTTATCCAAGATTTCCATAAAAGAGAAAGTCCATCCCAAAAATTATCAGTAAGAGAGTCTGAGACCATTTCTTTAACAGCGGTCCAGTATGTTTGCTGAAGGCCTTTGTTTATTTTAGAATCTGTTCCTTTTTTTGCGTCACTTTCTGCCCTGTCTAAAACGTCCATCCACCCACCTGTTCCGTGAGCCTTACGGTTATCAAAAATATGCTTCTTGATTGTGGCAGCTTCTTTATTTAAAAGTGGAGAATAAAGCGCATAAACAGTAGGCATCTGCGTGGTTAGCAGGGTTATAGCGATTAGAATACTGATGATTTTGTGAAATCTTAAAAAGTGCATTCTTTTTTTGTGTCGAATTTAGTC
>JAOZLT010000136.1:1499-4511 GCA_029934675.1 Candidatus Altimarinota bacterium
CCGAGATAAATTTGAAAACTTGTCTTGAATTTCCTCAAAACTTACTAATAATTCATTTAGTTTTGATATTATTTTAGCATGAGCTAGCTGATCACCATCAGCGCTTCCTATAAATTTATAATTTTTTAGGCCTTCCGAAAATTCAGTCAATGCTGTTTGTTTAGTATCTAAATCTCTGTTTAATAAAGCTGCAGGATTTTCGGTTGCCACAGTAGATGGCGGAGCTTTAGATTTGTTCGGATCATTTGTTTTATTTGCATCCTGATTTATATTTTTTACATACAAATCAGCTTTCTCTTTGTCTGTAGGAAAAGGTCTTAAATCATGATGAGTAAGAGGTGTCATAAGACGTTGAGTGAGGACATTCAGATTAAATGAGACTGAAGGTCCCCAACGATTACTTGTTCCCCAAGATTGCATACTATTTTCCAGAGGTGCAACATTTTTTTGAAGGAGTTTATTCATTGTATCCACCATGGCTAAAATGTGACAATCAATACAGCCTTCAGTTGTAGAATATGGTGATTCCGGGCGATCGACCTTACTGACCTTAATGCAAATTGCAGCTTCAACAGCTTCCATTCCAGCTAGCTTTGCTTCTTCTGCCGTAGTTTTGTTCTTTTTTGCTTTTAAATCTTTGTAGGTTGGAAATAATTTGAATCTCATTTTATCAAAATCGGCACAAATTTCGGTTGATGTGCAAGTGCCATGTTTTTCTCCAAGAACCTCGACTTCTACATATGATGTTCCTGGTGGACAATCTGTTTTTTTGCTATCAGGTATTTTTTTAAGTATACCGCCCACAAAAGGCCCTGGATAGTTTGCCGATTGAGTTGGTGGAGCAATACTGGTAGGAGTTTTTTGTTTAGCCGTAGAACCAGGCGGACATGATATTGGCGGAGTTGTTTCATTATCCGAACCAGTGCCAGTGCCAGTTCCAGTACTTGAGTTTCCACTACCAGACCCTCCAGTATCCGTTTCTGAACCAGTGTCTTTTGGTAATTGTTTGAATGTAACAGCTTCTACGTCTTTACATGTGAGAGAGGTTGTTATTTCGAGCTTACACGCCTCGCTACAACCGTCACCAGCCATATTATTTCCATCATCACATTCTTCTCCAGAATCCTTTTTCTTATTTCCACAATTCTTCGGTATTTCACCTGGTGGTGAATCTCTTAACATACCTCCTGTACCAGTTTCTGATATCCCATGCTCTCCTTTTATCTGCCCATCAAGAATATCCTCAAGATTGTCATCTGGCACACATTCATAATCAGCCGGATTGGTGGAAGTAGGTGGTTTTGAGACATTTGGAGCTGTCGGTGCTGTAGCTTCTGCACCAGGGATTTGACCCGCTGGAGTACCACTATCACCTATCCTTGGGTTATCCGCATCTGCTCCTCCGCTAGGCCATGCGTACACATCATCATTCCACTGAGCCTTACTGCCAAATAAAATCATCTCAATTAAATTCAAATCTACAATCAAATCAAATGGTGAATCACTAAGAGAACCGTTGACCCATATCTCACTTGCCTTAAATTGTGATTCTAAAGATTTTTGGGTTTGATAAAGAATTTTTTCCCTATCATACGCAGTCTTTACGCGCCGATATCTATCAGATATTTTTTCCGTTGCCTGGCTATCGAGTTCATCTTCGTATATTAATGGGTTTCTGAGTATTTGCTCAACTTCATCCTCATCAACATCTGGGTATTCTGCTTTAAACTGTTCAGTAAGAATTTCGTAAATATCATCATCGTCATCGCGAATGGTATTGCAATAAGCATCTTCATATAAATTAAAATCAGGGCCACCTCGCCCAATTGATGCAGAAAGCGTGCAATAACTGTGTACATTTTCCCTACTACAATTAAATTCGTTATCATACATAGTGGACTCACAATCATATGACTGCTGAGCATGCACTACTGCTGGTGTGAACCAGAGGGTTACGATACCTATGATTGTGAGGAGTAATTTTCTCACCTTGATTGATAAATTTTTAATTTTGAATCTCCAATTTCCAAACGATATCGAAATTCGAATTTGGAATGTTTAAACATTATTTGGAAATTGGTAATTGGTCATTGGAAATTGTGAGCCATCGGAGCTTCAGCGTAGATGGCGAGGGTTATTTATGCATACTCGCGTCTTCTATTAAACCAGGCGTAGTCATGACCAATTTTCTTAACTTTCCAAGCATTTTGCGATACACTTCTAGATTTTTCATCATACACTGAAAGTGAATGTGCATGACAAATGAAAGTCGAAGTTCTTTTAGTGCTAAAAATGCTGTATCTAAGGCCACTATGGAATCCTGTATTTCATTTTCCATAATTAATCCTAAAGCCTTAGCATGTGCAACTAATTCATAAAAACCTATAGCACTTGTGTCGATTGACGGTCGATTCGCCTGCTTAATAATTAAGTACCTAATAAAATCTGCATAATGCTCATAACTATTTAATACTTTGGGTACAAGATTTTGAGGTCCATCTTGCATAAGAATATCTTTCAACGTACCTTTCTCGATAAGCGCACAGGCTTTATCCGGCTTATTAAGTTCAGCGAGAACTTCTTTAGTAAGACTGGGCATATCGTCAGCACCTTTTACTTCTTTATTTTTTCCTGCTGCACTTCCTAAAATTTTAATTGTAGTTGCGTCAAAAACACATTTTACAGCATTATGATATTTTGTACGGGCTTTTTCGAAAGCGATACGAACGTCCAGGTCGTTTTCGTTTTTATCGTCATCTAAAGTCTCCATAAAATCATCACGAGCTGTTTTGCTCAGATAATCATTTAGCTCACTTAGCTTACATATTTTTATAACCCCCATGTCTTCTGATGCATTGGAAACTTGATTCCATAAAACAAAACTTGAATTGAGAATTATTATTATGCCGATGGTAATTGAAAGTGTTTTTTTGAACATAATTTTTACATTGGGGCTATACGTTGAGGCTACTTCGTTCCGCTTCGCTACACTTTGAGGCTACGTTGAGGCTA
>JAOZLT010000137.1 GCA_029934675.1 Candidatus Altimarinota bacterium
CGGTTACCCGAAATTTACTTGACAATTCTCTATTTTTAGTGCAAAATATCTGACCGATAATCTTTTTTATGAAAAAACAATCTGAAACTGGAAATTTTGGGTCTACAAGAGGCTATAATTTTACTCTCAAGAGTGGTACAAATGCCGCTACTTTAAAGCAACTAATCGATTGGAAGCCTGAAGTATTCAACCCAGAACGCATTAAAGAAGGTGTATTAAGGGTATTTGGGGGTTATTTGGATAAAAAAATACGTTCTCAATTACCTGAATCATGTAAAACTGCTTTTGAGACGCGTAAAGATAATCTTATTAATGAAATTTCAGCAATATTTCAAAGTGTCGGTGTTGATTTTGACTTGAATGAACAGCAATTATCTTCACTTAATATTAATAATCCTATCCAGCTACATGCAGTAGATGTCTTAGTAAAAAATAAGGATGAGTTAATTCAAAAACTATCTGTTTTGCTTAGACTTACGGAATTTGCTTTTGCCTTACTAAATTTTATATCTCAGCTAAAAAGGAAAATTGATATGGTTCGAGCAACTCTTTCTAAGGCTCAAAGCCATAAAAGTAAACTAGAAGCAGCTGAGCAGGAAGTCTTAAGAGAGGACAGTGCAATGTCACAGAGTGGAAATTATGATGATAAAGTCGCTTTACAAAGAATTGACTCTAAATTGCAAAAACTGGATGAAGGAAAAAGAAGAACAACTGCCAAAATAAATAGAAAAGAGGCACAAATAGAAACAATGCAATCTTCATTGGATGAAATCGAACTTTTCTTAAAACAATTTTTAGATGGAGAAGTTGACGATTTAACGCCCTTGACAAAGTTATCGCGAGGTTGTGCGAAAGGCCTTGAAATAGCTACTGATAATTCTTTAGAGGGCAAAATCAGACATAGTTTATCGGAACCATACAAATTAATGTATCGCACACGTGATGCAACACTTGAAAGGAAGTTGAATAAACAAAGAACAATCAACTTCGTACGCACGTTAGCCAGACAGTGGGGATTACGTGTAGCAATATGTGCACTTGTTGCTAGCGGGGTAGTTTGCGCAAAAAACACGTTTAAACCAGATGAGCCAACAAAACAATCAGATTCAATTGCGAATACAGGATCACAGGTAGGGACTTGCGATATAAATGTTGAAGCAAAAAAATTATATACTCTAGCAATAAGGGCTGGTTTAGTTAGTGAAGATGAGATTAATAGTACAGCATTGGCTCAAGCCTTTTTCTTTCAAGATAATTCATCAACTCGTATCAAGCATCTATTGGAACATCCACTCTTCTCCAAGCTCCTCACTAAGGAGCAGAAAAAAAGATTACGTAGAGGTGTTATGACGAAGCAAGATTATGAGGTAATGTTACAAAAAGCAATAAGCACATCTTGTGGTGACTGTAATGATAATAATATTGACCTAGAGGGTGATGCACAGAAGGCAGTAAAAGGATATGTCCCACAATTTGATTCAATCGCAAAGCTAAATTCACTTAGTATATTTAAATTTAAGATACCGCAAAATCTTATAAATTTACTAAAAAAGGAATTTGGAGACCTGGATATTAAATTCTTCATTTCATACAAGGAAGATGTTAAGAATCTTGATAAAACTACATACCTTATACTTACCGGTAATCACATACTTGTTAATAGCAAATATTTTTGTAATGAGAAGAAACCAGGGTTATTTATTGATGCTACCGCATACGTTCCAGGCGGACTTCAAATCCCAATTAATGGGATATTTGTTGGCGAATTAGAAATCCCTACGACAGCTCGTAATCAAATTTGTCAATCACACCAGAATAATCAAGAACTTATAAATCAGTGTGAAACTATTTTTAGCCCTAAATAGCCTGACTTTATTTTAAGCTTTATGAAATCTCTAGAAACACCAAACAAAGGTAAAAATGGTTACGACATTGCACTTGAAAGAGGAGAGGATACTCCTACCTTGGAACAACTTAAGGAATTTAAACCTGAGGCATTTGACGTAAATCGGCTTGAAGAGAGTGTATTACAGGAGCTTGATAGACTTATGAAAAATCTGCCTGACTCATTTAAAGCCGACTTTAAAGGATTTAAAACTCGCCTATCTGAATATATGGCGCTTAAAGACGTTAATATGGATTTTGACATTAATGAGAAAGAAGTTTCATCACTAAATGTCAAATCTCCAATTCAAATGCAGGCAACAGATGTTGTTCTAAAGGATATTCAAGGATTAATGGTAAAACTTTCCGATCCAATTCAGACCATGCAAACTGCTACAGTATTGGCTAATTTTATGTCTCAACTTAAGACTATTTTGGACGAAAGATCATTGAGCTTAGATAGAGCCTTACATCATCTAAAACGCTTAAATGAAGATGAAGAAAGAATTGTGGAGAAAGACCTTAACAGGTCACAAAACGGGGATTATGAAGACAGGGTTGCTTTAAGAAAAGTTGATTCTAGATTGGATGTTTTGGGAAAGCAAAAGAAAAGTACTGATGGCAAAGTACGAAAAAGAAAAGTTCTTCTGAAAAAGGCAGAAAGTTCATTGGAACAGGTTGTGAAATTATTGAGACATATTTTAAATGGAAATATTGAAGACTACCCTAACATGGAAGAATTGGAGAAGTATGCGAGTGGACTTGAAATACTTGATGACGATTATGTAAAAAATGCTATTCAGAGCGTCTTATCAGAGCCTTATCGTCTACAATATCGTGCGCATAATGCTGATATGCAACAGCAGGTGGATAAGGAGAAAAGAGTTGAAAGGATAAGAGCTACATTTAGGACATGGAGCACTAGATTTGCATTATTTGCTGCATTATTGGGTGGGGCTGTTCTAATCCATAATCGAGAATCTGAGTGCCCATTAAATGAACAAAGTGAGGTTCAGAAAACTAGTAACTCACTGATTGTTAAAGACCCTAGATTTGATGCGGTACACGCGTGCTTAAAAGCCTGTAATATAGCATGTAAACCTATGGCCATTGAATATTTTGACAATCACCCGTTTGCAAAACAATTTTTTGTAGATGGAAAAATATTCAATATAGAACAAATCGGTAAAGTAAATAAAAAAACCGGTAAAGCTCCGCATAAAATATTTATTGATTATAAGGTTATAGCCGACAAATTAATGACAATTTTATTCCCGCCAGAGGCAAGAATTATAAATTTTACATATAACTATAGTAAAGAAGAATTTAAATTAAAAATATCAGAACAGCTTATTAGAAATATTATGAAGCAAGTAGGTTGTATGGAACTAAAATTCTATATAAACAGTAAAAGCGGAAGGTATCCGAAAAATTCAAAACAATATTTGCCAGTTAGAGGCAATGAAGTCATCGTAAGTAAGGACGCAATTTGTCATCCAGATGGTATAGAAATAAGATTTGATGTCGTTTTGGAATCTCCTGGCGTAGATTATTCTTACGGTTTTTCTGGATTAGGTTTTGGAGATATTCATATTACTAAATACCGCATTGTTTCAAAAACCTGTGGGTGAAAAGTAGTTTTTTTGTTATATTTAAGCCATAAATTAACTATTTTTATCATGTCCACCCAAAAAAATGCCAATATTGCGATAGTAAAAAAATAATAAAACATGGAAAAAGAAGAAGGATTTGTAAAAATTGTGGTCGTACATTCAGCGTAGAAAAAAACATTACTAAAAAGCTCCGTAAAGCTGCTGAGCAATGGATATTGGATAGAAGTACTTTAAGACGCATTCAAGAACGTACAGATGTTGGCTTTTTAGCTAAATGGAGAATGGTTCAAAAGTATGCAGATCATATCCCATCTCCATTACAAAATTACATTAAAAACAAAGATAAAGCTTCTGGAATTCTTCTTTTAGATGCCACTTTCACCAAAATAAAGGGGGAGGATATGGGAATCATTATCGCTTATGATACAAATATTGGAGTTGTAGACTACTGGTTTGATGTTACGGAAAATGCAACTGCCTACAATTATATTTTACAAAGATTGGAAAAGTCTGGGTATATTCCTATTTGTATAGTTAGTGATGGTTCTTCTGCTATTTTAACAATCATAGATGAAAGGAATTTACCTCATCAACGATGTATTTTTCACTTACTTAAAAATCTTAGAATAACATTAACCAGTCAAGGAAATTGGAAACATCCCAGTGATCATATTCTTTACAGTAGAATTAAAGGTATTTTTAAAACAAATAACCTTGAAGATTTACTTGAAAGAATAAATAAATTTCGTAAATTTGAACGCATTTTCTCCAAGAGAAAACAAATATTCAAATGGTTTTGGTCTGTATTGCCAACGGCGGTTTTGCATCTTTCATATGAAGAAAATGTACCTAGAACAACAGCATTACTAGAAAATCTTAATGGTCAGATTAAAGCTCGTTTAAAAACAATGAGAGGTGTTAAGTCCGAAAAGAGTTTAGATAATCTTTTAAAAATACTCTTTTATTTCCGTAAATACAAATAATACCCACAGGTTTTTGAAACAGTGGGAA
>JAOZLT010000138.1:0-2080 GCA_029934675.1 Candidatus Altimarinota bacterium
TATGAAAAGATAGAAATCATAAGTCCTTATTTGTCACCTGGAGTAAACCTACTTAATGAGTTAAAAGACTTGGTAAACACAGGCAGTATATATATAAACACGCCTTATAAAGCTACGAATGAGGCTGACATAACCGAAGAAAGTTATTTCGCCTATCAGAAATTAGGGATTAAATGGTCCAGATTCATTGAAAAGGAAAAAGAGAAAGGTTTTCGCTTTAATCACAGTAAAATATATAGGCTTAAGACGAGTCAAAACCTATTCACTGTAATTGGTTCCGTAAATTTTACAGAGGCAGCCTGGAGAGGAAGAAAGCAAAATGGTAATATTGAAACAGCAGTTGTAATTAAGGAACCAGCTACAAAATGGGAGCCCTGGTTAGAAGAATATTTTAATAATGACATCGTTTTTCCCTCTGAACAAGAAGATGAGACCAGAACTGATGACCGTGCCGATGCGCCTGATTTTCAATTTGAGTTAGACTGGGGACAAAAGACTTTAAAATACCGAAACCTAGTAAAATTTAATTTTAATGGTAAGATTGTATTTGCGTCAAGGAATATTGAATTGAAAAAAAGAACTAATAGCATTAATCTTGATGAAAATATTATTGACGAACTAGCAAATAATCCGTTAATAAGGGTCAAGCAGTTTCATACCCAAAAAGAGTTTTTCTACTACCCAATCCAAATTGGATATGAAAATAAACCATTACCGATAAAATTAAGGCTAAAAGACAATGAGCTGATCGAACTTTGGGAGTATGTATCGATTAAAGAAAAGAAAAAAACTGAAATTTCCGAACTGATAGAAAAGTTTATTTTATCCAAACTAGATAAAGAGGGAAATTTCAAACCGGATTCGGGGCAGGTAAAATCAACACTCAATATGATGGCATCTCACATCAGTGCACTGATAAGATTAGAAAATAGAATATTTAAGATCCCCAGATTAAAAGGTGAATACAAAAAAGCCAAAGGATTGCTGGATTACTATCTCTTCATGTCAAATATTGATACAATTACGGGATACAGGAACTTACTCCAGGAGATGTATGAGCAAAAATCACTACTCCCGGGAGTTTACTGGTTTTTACTGAACCTGCTAATTATCGATTTTTACAATATTTCTAAAATAAGAGGTTTTTATAGAGCAGTCAATGAACCGTATGATGGATTAAAAGCAAGGGTTGATAACATTACCAACTCCATTAAGAGTAGCTCGTTAATGCTAAAAAAAGAGTTAAAAGATAAAGGTGTTAATATAGAATTATTGAAATGGATTAGGTCAAACATTAAGACATGAGATTATCAATAGAAAAAGCAAGAAAGATTATTAATTTAAATCCCTATCCTGAGTCTAATATAATTGACCCGGAAGTAGCGGAAAGACAATTCCAGGTCATATTAGCGGGATTTAACTATTTAATTCAACCAGAAAATAATTTCCTTTATATCGGTGATGAAGTTGGTTTAGGAAAAACTTATATTGCTCTTGGGATTGCATCTTTAATGAGGCTTTATTCAAATACCCCTCAATTTTATACCGATACTATTATAGTGCCAAAACAGAACCTTCAATTCAAATGGCAGAAAGAGATCAAAAATTTTATATCGAATAACTACCTGAGAAAAGATAATATTGTTAAATCCGTTCTTAACGAACCTGTTGCGGACATCAAGGACAGCATTAAACACTCCTTAACAGTATTTAAATCTGACAGGCCTCAATATCTAATCTATAGAAATTCATCTTTTAGCATCGCGTCAGAAAGCGATGAAAATAGTACAGTATGGATAGAAAGGCTCACAGCAAAACTTCCTGAAGAACAAAGACCATTATTTAAAAGAATTTCAAGAAAGTTTCGGCGAAAACCCATTATTATAAAAAGGTCATACGCACTTCTTTTAAATCACATTCTACCTGAGATAAGCCTTTTAATTGTAGATGAGGCTCATCATTTCAAACATGGGGTTGGCAATGATGTATCCATCAGAAATCAGATTATCTCAAGAATGTTTGGTGCAATTAACAAAGACCCGGAATTTGTTGCACTTGATTTTATTCGGCAAAAACCGTT
>JAOZLT010000138.1:2090-4488 GCA_029934675.1 Candidatus Altimarinota bacterium
GGGCGAATTTTTTCCGGAACTTTTAGAATTATCAAGGCCTAAAGTAAAAAAACTTCTTCTTTTATCTGCAACACCAATTAATAATTCCTTAAACGAAATAAAAAACCAGCTTGATTGTTTGCTGGTTAAACACAAATTTAGCGGGCTGAATAATGATGAAAGCTCTGAAAAAATAATCAACGACACTTTAAATGAATTCATGATACGTGGCGTCATGATTTTGAAAATAAACAATGAATCATACAGTAGAAATGGCTACAGACATGAACACAGAAACGGTAATGTAGAGATGCTTGAATCGTCAGATTATCAAATGCTCAAAGACAATTCAATCTCCTTGGTTTTAAGTTTAATGCAGTACAAAACCATCAAAGAGCTTAAATTAAAAAGTAACAACCAATTCGAGATGGGTATGCTTGCTGGGTTTGAAAGTTTTCATAAAAGTCCTAGCCGGTATGAAGATGAAACAGTAGATAATCGAAAAGCAAAAGAAGCCAAAGATGAATTGATCTTAAAATCTCTTACTGAATCATACTATCAAAAATTTAATGAGTATCCCCCGCACCCTAAGCAAGAAAGTCTTGTTAACGAATTGTTCAAGCTTTTGATTAAAAGAGAAAAAGCATTAGTGTTTGTAAGAAGAATTGCCTCTGTAAGAGAGCTGGAAAGGAAGCTATTCAAGAAGTACAGTGATTATCTTATCGAGAAAATAAAACGCGTCACAAAGGGAACAAATATTACATCGATAAAAATACTCTTAAGAAATTACAAAGAGGAAAACATCAGGGATGAAATTGAAACGGTCATTGATTTGCTTGGAGAAAGAATTTCAAATGAATTAAAGTCTGTTTATTATGAGAAATTTGATATTGAAAACAATATTATAAAAACCATTTGTGCAAATATTAGAGAGATTAATGACTCACTGATTGAAAAACCTGAAATAACAAAATTTAAGAAAGAAATTAGAAGTCATATTCGTTTAAAGAATATTAAAAAAGGCTTAAAAGATAACGCAGTCTTACTACTGAAGAGAAAGTGGAATAATCAACTTGTGCTGGATGAAGAAGATGATGAAAATGATGAAAATTCGGTTCTTGAACCAAAATCAGATGAGGAAAGAGCACCTTATTTTTTTCAAAGATTCTTTTACGATGAAGGGAAAAAATTCAAAAATAGAAGCTATAAAAAGGATTGGTATGAGTTAAATCTTTTGTTATTCAATGATGAATTTCATGTTTTTACTATTGATCAAAATATACTCAGTAAGGAGTATGTATTCTTCAAAGAAAAAGTTGATTATAAAAGATTCCAGAATATAACAGAGATAACACTTCAAGCTATTAAAAGCAAAAAGGTGTCATACGCCAGTGTTAAAGAAGAATTTAGATCAAATACCTTCCTTACTGAATTACTTATCAATTTATGCAAGGAAGAGTTTACCGATTGGGTTATTCATCATAAAAAACTTATTTCAGATAATTATTACACAAGATTTTTGGATGAACTAGACACCTTAACCGAATTAATCAAGAGTATATTCAGGCAAGGTAGTGGAATAATCCCGGCTTTTGTTGCTGAGGCCAAAACCTCAAAAAAACCCGACCCTCGAGAAGAATTCATTACTGAGATGACAAATCTGCTAACAAGTGAGTTTGATTTTGTTGTAGAAGAAATCAAACAAATCTTAAAAGATTATGATAAGCTTGTAGAAAGGAATTTTGATGATGTCAATAAAATACGGTATAATTTAATTCAGCAGTTACCAATCGCTGGTATTAGTGGCCACCACAAAAAGGATGTTCATAAAACGGCAATTCAGTTTAGGATGCCTGGTTACCCCTATACTTTAATAACCACGGATATCCTAAAAGAAGGTGAAGATCTTCACACATATTGCAAAAACATTTATCACTATGGAATTGCCTGGAATCCATCTGATATGGAACAAAGGACAGGGAGAATTGACAGAATAGATTCAATGGCATTTAGGATCTTAAGAAGCATTGAAGGGAAAGATGTAAATGGGATACCATTCAGTAATAAATTGCAAGTTTTCTATCCGTATTTAGCTGACACACTTGAAGTAAACCAAATGATCAGACTTTTCAATGGCATGGACAAGTTTATTGAAATATTTTATAATGACTTGTCAGCGAGAATTGAAAAAGTTTCCAAAGCAAATGTTGATGATGTTGTCCTTAATATACCGAAACAACGAACTGGACTCCTGGAGTCAAAATATGAATATACGTCCTTCAGCTTTAAGCCTAAAGGAGAGTTATTACCTGAGAAAGAGTGTATAGGAACATGTTTCAATGAACTACTCAAAAAAATGAAAGAATTATTACGGAGCTTATCTGCTAATCATTCTTTTTTTATTGCCCCTGAACTTGAT
>JAOZLT010000014.1:0-4095 GCA_029934675.1 Candidatus Altimarinota bacterium
GTTATATGTAATTCAAAAAATATTTTTGTTTAGATTAAGGGAAGATATTGCATTTTCTCCGCTACACTCGAAAAACACTTTATAATATTGTGGACAACAAACTTGCTTTATTCTACTAAACATAGTATATTTAGAATAACATGATTTCTTATTCTAATCATTGGAATAGCAAAACCCCTTATTCTAATCAATCATTATGAGCAAACAACCATTTGTACCGCCAAAGCTACCAATAAAGATAGATTATACCAATTTAATTGGTCATATTACCAAAGCACATAGAGCAATCGCCTCTCTAAATTCACTTTTAAATCATTTACCAAATCCAGAACTACTTGGAAGGACTATGCAAACCAAGGAGGCTGTTTTGAGTTCCAAAATTGAAGGTACACAGGCAACACTGAATGAAGTCTTTGAATATGAAGCTGAAGGTGATAAAAAAGAGAATTCTGAGAGAAAAAAGGATATTCACGAAATTATTAACTATCGTTACGCATTAGAGCTTGGTGTAAAAAGTCTTAAAACAACACCACTTGCCGAAAATCTCGTTAAAAAACTCCATTCAATTTTACTTCGTTCAGGTCGTGGGCAAAACAAAGCTCCCGGAGATTTCAGAAAAACTCAAGTTTATATTGGAAAACCAGGTGCCGACATTGAAGATGCAACTTTTATACCGCCACCAGCCAACGAAATTATCCCATTATTCGGTAACTTAGAGAAATACTTAAATTCCGATGAAGAAAAAGACTTACTCGTCCAAATTGCGATTGCACATTATCAATTCGAGGCAATTCATCCATTTTTGGATGGTAACGGCAGAGTAGGAAGACTTATTATTTCTCTCTTTCTCTACGAACGTGAACTTTTATCACATCCATTTTTGTATTTGAGTGAATTTTTTGAAGAGCACCGCGAAGATTACTACGAATTATTGCGTATGGTAAGTGAAAAAGGAGATTGGCAAAGCTGGATTAAATTTTTCCTAACCGCACTTGCTACACAGGCGGAAGCCACGGAAAAAACAGGAAAAGATATTTTAGATTTGCATACAAAATATAAAGAAAAAATCCTTGATATTAATTCCGCATATGCCATGAATCTGCTGGATGCAATCTTTATAAACCCAGTTTTTGGCACAGCCAGTATCAGAAAGGATTCAAAAATCAAAAACACGCAAACACTCTTCAATTTAATTGCTAAATTTTTAGAAGCGGGAATTATCAAAGACACAACACCTAACAAGAAGCGAAATAAGGTTTATGCTTTTGATGAATTGATAAAACTTCTGAACAAATAACCTGAATTTATATTATGACAAAACAAGAAGCAAAACAGAATATTGCAAAACTTGTCGAAAAATACGAGAAACTTGTTGATATTCGAAAAGTAAAATCATACAACGAAGCTCAAACCCGAAACGAGTTTATCGAACCGCTTTTTGAATTCCTTGGCTGGGACATGTGAAATCTTGAAAATCCTGGCGAAGTAACTACGGAGGAAAATGTCCCCTCAAAAGGGCGTGTAGATTTAACTTTTCGTCTTAATCATATTCCTGTCATGTTCTTGGAGGCAAAAGCATTGCGTTATTTGGTCGATACTGAGTTCATCGAAGGGTAGGCGTATATACTGCAAACGTTAACTCCCATCCGCTCTAAATATCACACCAACACTCCTAAAGATAATCTTAATATCCATCCACAAAGACCAGTTCTCAATGTAATAAACATCTAATTTAACTTCCTCCTCAAAGTCCAGATTACTACGACCGCTTATTTGGGCTAACCCGGTAACTCCCGGTTTAATTGCAAATACTTGATAATGATGACTTTTATATTGGGTAATTTCTTCTGGTAGATGTGGGCGTGGTCCTACAAGGCTTAAATTTCCGATTAGTACGTTAAAGAGTTGAGGAAGTTCATCTATACTTGTTTTTCTTAAAAAGCGTCCTAATCGCGTAATTCTTGGGTCATCTTTAATTTTGAATAATGGACCTTTGCGCTCATTTTGTTCCATGAGTTTTTTCTTTAAACTGTCAGCATCCGTAATCATTGTTCTAAATTTATAAATTCCAAATACTTTGTTTCTGTATTTTCGCCTACTTTTGTAAAAAACAGACCCCTTTGAATCGATTTTAATTATTAATCCAACTATTATCCATACAGGAATGAGAAGAATAACAAATATAAGACTAAATAAAGTGTCAAACCCCCTCTTATATATATGCCCCCAGCCATCCAGTGATGAATCTTTTAAAGATACTAACGGCATTTCATCAATCATCTCAATTTCAACGTTTGACCTCTGTAAACGGATTAAATCCGGAATGAAATGATATTTAATCTGATTGCTTCTACAAAATGAATGGAGATACTTGGTATCGGCATCTTTTGGGTTGGGTTCAGCCTGAATAATCTCTTCTACTTTATATTTTTTAACTATGTTTTCGAGATTTTCCCTCTTCCCAATTATTTTTAACTGACCAAGCTTACGTGAAGCGATTGCATCATCTAAAGCTCCGATAATTTCGTAAATTGGGTCATTTTTTATTGAGTTGTAAAATCTATCAGCAATACTGTTAGCACCTATAAATAATACTTTTCTTCTACCTATATCAAATCGTAGTAAGATTGTCTGAATTATTTGTATAATTGATCTTCCTACAATTATAAAGAATATTGTAAAAAACCATATGTGAGCTAATGCGATTCTGGAAAAGAACAACTCATGAACAACTAAAAAGTAATAAGAAATTATAAACATCATCCATGCAGTAACCAAAAATACTATTTTAAAAAATGCTTTACTAAATCTATGAGTAATTTTTAGTGAATATAAATGGTTAATCGCAAACATGAACACAAGAAAGACAGCAGCAAAATATGCCAACATCATATATTCATTAAATGGCGGTAATAATTCCAGCCCGAAATGGAACTGAACACCTGGGATCAGATCTGTAATAGGCCTTAAATAGTATGCTAAGAGAAAAGCTATAATAATCGCCAGATAGTCTACTGGAACTCTGAGGGCACCGAAGATTATTTCTGAACGTTTCATTTTTCGTATTGACTTCGTATTGACTTCGGATTGACTTCGAATTGACCTGTAAGACTTACCAACTAATCTATTCGATATCTATTCGAAGTCTATTCGATGTCCATCCGGATTGTTAATTCAAACTAATAAGCCGAGTTCTGTCCTCCCGAAGGAAGAGTAGTCATTTATCTTGGCCCGGTTTAAATCGGACTCTAGCGGTTGCAACGACGGTGTGACGAGCAATCACATATTTCCGACATTCCACACAACCTTGCATCAGGTGGGGTTTACCACCCTCCAATATCACTATTGGAGAGACCGAGTAAATTAACTCGGACGTTTCATCCTTAGCTCGCTCCTCGCTTCGCTCGTCACTCCAATTAAGAGTTTAAAATTATGAGTTATGAATTAAATTGTAAATCCAATAATAATTCTTAACTATTAACTCATAATTCATAACTAGAGTTCCGAACGTAGTGAGGAACGGGCTGGATCGTTTCTGCGGTACTTTCCCTAAAACAATATTACTATTGTACCGGTCGCCGTTAGCGATCACCCTGCTCTTTAATGCTCGGACTTTCCTCTCCCCTTCGACAAGCTCAGGAGAGCGACTACAACTGTTTAAATTAAGCCTTAAATTTATACCATTTCTTAATTACTTTGTCTAGAGTATTGAGTATTAATTGGGTATTAAAAAAGACTCACACAATGTGATTCGTCTTTATATGAATGGAGCCACCTGCCGGAGTCGAACCGGCGACCCACCGCTTACAAGGCGGTTGCTCTACCAACTGAGCTAAGGTGGCGTGGATATTTAATATTTTTTGATTTAAATCAACCTAATTTTTAAGTGGTCGGGTAGACAGGACTTCCCCGCTTTCGCGAGGATAAACTTCTCGTCCGGTAGCATTTCAATCTCAAGATATTATGATGAGATTTAAGTGGTCGGGGAGACAGGACTTCCCCGCTTTCGCGAGGATAAACTTCTCGTCCGGTAGCATTTTAATCTCAAGATATTATGATGAGATTTAAGTGGTCGGGGAGACAGGACTTCCCCGC
>JAOZLT010000014.1:4195-13742 GCA_029934675.1 Candidatus Altimarinota bacterium
AATCTCAAGATATTATGATGAGATTTAAGTGGTCGGGGAGACAGGACTCGAACCTGCGACATCACGGTCCCAAACCGTGCACTCTAGCCAACTGAGCTACTCCCCGAATTTTAATGCTGAATTTTTAATTTCCAATTTCCAGATAATTCTTAAATTGCGAATTTAGAATTCTGACATTATTTGGAAATTGGTTATTCTAAATTAGAAATTTTAATGGTGGGCAGAGAGAGATTCGAACTCCCGTAGGCTTACGCCATCTGGTTTACAGCCAGACTCATTTGACCGCTCTGATATCTGCCCTAAAAAGCGAATATTAGATTAAAGTATTTATTTTAAAAAAACAACTAAAATTTTAAAAAAAATTAAATAACTGTTTTGAAACCTGTCAACATATTTTCCCCCTATACTCACTTAGATTATTGACTATAAAACAGAGTGTTTGATATAATGTAATAAATTAAAAATAATCATTAACCAAATAAAAATGAAAAGTTTAATCAAAAAGACATCTAGTTCGCTAGCCTTAGCTCTTTTATTTGTAAATCAGGCATTCGCCCAAGGTACTGGATTTTGGAGTAATCCAAAAGGGGGTTCTGCTCAACCAGGTGCTACTGCAAGTGGTGATCTTGGAACTAATATTTCTACCATGATTAACTACTTCTTAGGTATTCTAGGACTAGTTGCAGTAGGTTTCTTAATTTATGCTGGTATATTAATGGTTACTGCCGGTGGAAATGAAGAACAAGTAGGTAAGGCAAGAAAATTAATTATGTATGCAATTGCAGGTATAGTTATAATTCTACTATCATATACAATTGTACAATTTGTTACTGCAGCTCTTGGTTAGTTAGAAAATTATAATAAAAACAAACCCAGTATCTGAAAAGGTACTGGGTTTTGATGTAAATAAGTATTTTTTATACATCCATTAAAGGCTGTTTATCGTCAATTACCATCCCTTCTTTTACAGTTATTTTCTTGTCCTGAATATCTTTAACTAAAATATATTCAGGCATAACTTTAATAATACTGTCATAAGAAATTATTCTTTGGTTTCGTGAAAACCCCAAAAAACTTTTTTCAATATATAAATTTTTTAAATAAAGCTTTTTTGAGTCAAAGTCTATATCAACCACTTTTCCTAAAATTTCATCTGACTCATTTTTAACCAAATTGCCGATAAAATATGTTTCACGCAAAAGTATTTCTGAGATTTTAATAATTTCATCGGGCTCGGCTATTTCTCTATTATCTCTAATATAAACATTCTTTTTCCAATCTAAAATTGCATCTGACTGCAAAATTCCATTCTTAATTGGAAGAGTTAATGGTTTTACCCAAAAACCTTCAATCTTTCCTGTATCGGGATGAATTATTATATCTTGTATCATTGCCAAGAGTGTTCCGTTCTCACTGCTCACAACAGGCTTGCCAACAATTTTGTTAAATTTCTGTATCATTTACCTTAAGCATATTTACTTTTCTATTGATTAGCAAAACTTTTTATTTGATATTTAATAATTATCGCTTAATATTCTAGTGAATCTATATTAATATGCCGAGGTAGCTCAGCTGGTAGAGCAACGCACTCGTAACGCGTAGGTCGTGGGTTCAAATCCCATCCTCGGCTCCACTCCATAATATAAAATCCTGTCTTTATCAAAATAATTCTGTATCGCTGTTTTGTTTTTTTGCACATCAAAAAAAATAATTTATCTCTAAATTAGAGTGTTTTTTAGAAATAATCTCAATCAACTATTTAAATAATTTGAGCTGGCTTTTATCGTTTTCTGATTCACTTCTTACTGTTAACACTTTTTTTGATAGTGTTTCTTCTTCATTATCAGAATCTACACTCCATCTATTAACTTCAAGCTCCAAATCTTCGTAATTATCAAATTCTCTTCCTATTTCGTGTAACAATAAACTATCACCAGTGCCGGTTTTTAATTGCATTCTTGAACTATCTTTATCCGGTTTATATAAACCATTAACAATATCTGGAAACATAGCGATTTTTCCTTTTTCTACGAGTTCTCTAAATTCAGGTATTAGCTCTATTGTTCTTTTGAGTAAAGTTACGAATGGATCGCTATTTAATATTCTATTTTGTCTTACTTTTTCTGTAATACTTAAACCTAAGTCATCCTGATATAAATCTAATTTTGGAGTACTGTGCAATGTATGGGACATTACCGTTTCACTAACCCAAAAATGTGGCATTGAGCTTAAAAGTGATTCTAATTTACCTTTTTTATGGAGATTATCGTGCAATATTCTCCCCTCCCCTCCTATTATTTGTTTTAGAGTATTCCTTGATCTTGATGCAGTTAATTCTTTAAGTTCAATACCAAGGCAATCGATCTTACCGATACCGAATCTTCTTGCAGCAATTGCCATTGCCAATGTTAGGATACCTGTTCCAGAGCCCATATCAAGACCATAGAAATTTCCCTCTTTTCTAAAAGTGTCATTAAAAGCAATTTCTTTGAATATTGCGGCTGTCTTTCTTATATCTCCATGACATTGCAGTGGATAAAAATCTACACCCGGGCTCATGCCATATATGTTCTCTACATGTTGCCCACTTATATATGGGTTAAAATTTGCATCATCATCTTTACTTTCATTAACAAGGATTTCAATTTTCCTTCTGGATTCCTCTATATTTCCTTCTTTTACATTTAAATACTTAATTAGATATTTAATTAAGATATTAAGAACAAGCTCATTAACCTCTCCCCTATTCTTATCAAAATGAATATCTTGATTACTCAACTGAGTTATATCGGTTTGTATCGGACTATCTGTGAAATACTCTGTGCGTTTTTTCATAATCGGTTGATATGTTTAAACAAGTTTTTTTAGTAAATATACCTTAATTGCTAAATCTTACCTGATCTAAAGTTTGTATTGTTAAAACACTACTGTCTCCAATTAATTTTTCTACTTTTTCTGAAATAGGTTTATTCCCTCTATTTACAAAAACAGACAAACAGCCAGCCCTAACAGCCGCGAGCAATCCTGAGTATGAATCTTCTAGCGCTACACACTTATCTGGTGATATCCCTATTAATCTAGCTCCTTTGATATAAGGTGTTGGGTCAGGTTTTTGTGGTCCGTTTTTGTCATCAGCACAAATAGCTCCCTTAAAGGATTTACTTAGATCTATTCCATGAAATCGCGCATTAGATGCCATAATATCTGCTGGACAACCAGTTACAATACAACTTTTATTAGGGAAATGTGGTTGATTTAGAAATTTGCTTGAGTCTTCAAAAAAACGAACTTTTAGACTATCTCGAAGGCTTTGAATTATTTCCTCAGTCGCTTTTCTGAGCTCTTTTTTTAACTCAGCATCTATTCCCCCATTAATTGATTGTGAAATTCTATCTAGCACTACTTTAATTTCATCATCTGATGGCTTTTGAAACGCTAGATTCCTGCCCTCGTAAAAAAGATCAACAATTGAGGAGGACTGTTGCTGGCTTGGCAACTGATCTCTCAAAAGCCCAACAAAGGAGGTTCCCGGTTCTGAAAGACTTGGATCTATTTTTAGTATTTGAAAATATCTTTTAACTAATTTTGTATGCGCTTCTTCTCCTCCATAAACCAGAGTTCCGTCGTGGTCAGATAAAAGCCCATACTCTCCCTCAAATATAGATTCATTTATTTTCACTTGCATAATTGTAAAATTAGGTCGTACATTATTACATATTTTTTTTAATTTGTCAATTATAAATACCTCCACTTTAGCTTGAGTTTTCGATATAAAATAATAATATAAATATACTTAATAGGAATAATTCCTAATAAACATGAATCACAGACTTACAAAACAACGAAAACTGATACTTGATGTCGTTAGATTCGCCTGCTATCACCCAACCGCTGAACAAATTTACATCTTAGTTAAAAAACAATTATCTTCAATAAGTATTGGTACTGTATATCGTAATCTCGACATACTTGTATCTCAGAGTTTAATTAAACGTATCGACATACCTGGTGAAGTTGTGAGGTTTGATGCTGATTTATCTGATAAAGCTTACTTTGTATGCAGTAAAATGGGGGTGATATATGATTTACCAATTGAGAAATCAAAATTAGTTAAAATCCTACCTCAAAATACTATTATTGATAGTTCGGACAGCTTCAGCTTAGTCATTTTTGGTAAATCCAAGAAAGGTTCTGACGAAATAATGATGCGTAAAGGAAAGCTGAATATTTCTCATTTCTGATTTCTGATTTTGCATTTTATTTTTCATTTTACATTTATGTTGCAGATAAAAAATTTATATGTATCAATCGATAATAAGCCCGTTCTGAACGGTGTTGATTTGACAATCAAGCCTGGGGAAATACATGCTTTGATGGGGCCAAATGGAAGCGGTAAAAGCACTCTCTCCAATGTTATTATGGGACATCCTAAATATACTGTTACCGATGGGGATATTCTGTTTAATGGAGAATCAATCCTCAAATTACCATCACATAAAAGAGCTTTGATGGGTTTGTTTTTGGCATTTCAATATCCAAAAGAGATAAGTGGCATTACACTTGAGGAGTTTTTACTTTCCGCTTACAGAGCTCATCAAAAAATTCTACGTCCGGGTAAGCCACCAATTCTAGTATTCCGCTTTAAGAAAATGCTTAAGGAAATGATGAATAAGTTTAAGATGGATGAAAAGTTTGCAGGCAGATATCTAAATCAAGGTTTTTCCGGTGGTGAAAAGAAAAAATCTGAAGTATTGCAAATGGCTTTGCTCAAACCTAAACTCGCAATTCTTGATGAGATGGATTCAGGTTTGGATGTTGATGCCCTAAAGATTGTCAGCAATGAGGTAAATGAGTTACATAAATCAAATAATCAGATGGGTGTGCTTATTGTTACTCATTACCACCACATACTTAAACATATATACCCGGATTTTGTACATGTTCTGAAGAAAGGAAAGATTGTGAAGAGTGGCGGTAAAGAGTTTGCGTACGATGTGTGTAAGACAGGGTATGAGAATATTAGTTAAGAGCTAAAAGTTAAGAGCTGAAAGTTATGAGCCTGCCTGCCGGCAAAGGCAGGTTAAAAGTTATGAGTTAATGACAAATGACCAGTTAAAACAGAGTAAGCCAATTTTCCAAGACCTAAACAGGTCGACTTTTGACTATAAAAATAAATCCGATTACATAAAACAGTTTAAAAAGGGGTTAACTAAGGAATTGGTCGAATATATATCTAAAGATAAAAATGAACCTGATTGGATACTTGCTCATCGGCTAAGAGCTTTCGACTATTTCAATTCCCTATCCTTGCCAACCTGGGGTCCAGATCTCAGTAATTTGGATTTAAATGAGATTTGTTATTTTGCAAAGGCTACTGATAAAAAGGGTGGCTTTAAGAGTTGGGAAGATGTGCCAAGTGATATTAAAGATACTTTTGATCGACTCGGAATTCCGCAAGCTGAGCGAGCTGTTTTGGCCGGTGTTGGTGCACAGTATGAAAGTGAAGGCATATACCATTCACTTGAGAAAGGATTATCAGATCAGGGGGTAATTTTTTGTGATTTGGATGATGCTGTTCACAAATATTCGGATTTGGTGAAAAAGTATTTTATGAAATGTGTACCGCCAAATGGCCATAAATTCGCAGCTTTACATAGCGCAGTGTGGAGCGGTGGGACTTTCCTATATATCCCAAAAGGTATAAAGCTCAATAAGCCTCTCCAATCCTATTTTCGTATGAATGCGGAGAATATGGGGCAGTTTGAACATACTTTAATAATCGTCGAAGATGGTGCAGAAGGACATTATATAGAAGGCTGTAGTTCTCCGAAATACGGCACACAAGCTTTGCATGCGGGTTGTGTGGAAATATTTGTAGGCAAAGGCGCAAAATTCCGATATTCATCAGTCGAAAACTGGAGTAAAGATACTTATAATCTAAATACCAAACGTGCGATTGTGGAGGATGATGCGTCTATTGAATGGGTAAGCGGTAATATGGGGAGTGGAGTAACTATGCTCTATCCAGCCAGTGTACTCAAAGGAGATAGGTCATGTAGTAGTCATCTTGGGATTGCCTTTGCTAACGAAGGACAGATTCAGGATACAGGCGCCAAGGTAACTCATTTAGGTAAAGACACCAGCTCTCGTATTGTAATGAAATCATTATCGAAAGGTGGTGGCGCTTCAAGTTACCGAGGACTTATATATGTTGCTGACTGCGCTGATAATGCAATAAGTCAGACTGAGTGTGATGCACTGATTCTGGATCCAATTTCTGTGTCCGATACGATTCCTGATATCAAAGTCGATAATCCTACTGCTACAGTAAACCATGAGGCTAGAGTCGGACGTTTGAATAAAGAAGATATCTTTTATCTGGAATCACGCGGAATTCCGAGAGAGGAGGCTGAGGCGATGATTGTGAACGGATTCATTAATCCAATCGTCAAAGAACTGCCACTTGAGTACGCAGTAGAAATGAATAGGTTGATTGAAATGGAGATGGAAGGGTCGGTCGGCTAGCGCCTCAATTTCGCATTTCTGATTTCTGATTTCGCATTTTATTTTACAATTTTCATTTTACATTTTGCATTTAGATTCGGACATCAAGGGTACATTGTTCCAAAAGATCTCTGAGAATGAGTATGTTTTGGAGATAACTGATGGGGCTGAGATCAGTGAGCCGATTGAGCTTAAGATTGTTGATTGTGATAGTGATGTAAAATTAACTATTCAGATGGGATATGGTGCAAAGGCTACTGTTATTGAGAGATTTGAGTGTAGCGAGAATCTTAATATCCATTATCAATATCAAATCATCGCAGAGGCTCATAGTTATTTAAAAGTAGTAACTATTCAAAATCTTCCAGATAATTCGAATTTAACCGAAGTATGTGATGTAAAAGCTGATAAGTTTGCCAATGTTCACTTACTCAATTTCCAATTAGGAGGAAAAGTAGTAAGAGGAAATATTAAGCAAAATGCAATGGGTGAAAGTAGTAATATTAGTATCGATATGCTTTGCAGAGTAAGGAAGAAACAGGATTTTAATTTCAACTTATCCAACTCTTTTCATGCAAGAAATGGATCCGGGAAGATTTTACTCAAAGGTATTGCTTTGGATGAAAGTAGTCTGACTATTAATGGTAAAATTCAAATAGATCAAACTGGCGGAGGCACAAATACTCATCTGAAACAAGATTGCTTACTACTCAGTAAAAAAGCTAAAATCAAAACAACTCCTTCGCTTAATATTGATACGGATAATGTGAAAGCTGGACATGGTGCGAGTGTATCTAATATTAATAATGAATCCTTGTTTTACCTGACCTCCCGTGGTCTCAGCCCGGATTCGGCACGCAAGTTACTGATAACCGGTTTTGTGGCAGAGGTGGTGGATAAATTGGGGGGATTAGAGGAGGTAAAAGATTATATAATAACCCATATCTGAAGGCGCTACGACGGTGTCGCGCCTTCAGATTATCAATATGAATTACAAATCCGACTTCCCCATCTTCGAAAACCGCCCAGACCTTATCTACTTCGATAACGGTGCTTCCAGCCAAAAGCCACAGGCTGTAATCGATGCTGTAAGTAAATTTTATGAAGAATCCAATTCCAATATCCACCGTGGACCGCATTTTCTTGCTGAGGAAGCAACAATTATGTACAAAAATACTCGTAGAACTGTTGCTGATTTTATTGGGGCTCAGAAACCGGAGGAAATTATATTTACCAAAAACGCAACAGAAGCCATAAATCTGGTTGCTCGAACTTACGGTGAAATGTTGAACGAGCATGATGTTGTAGTGCTTAGCAGACTCGAACATCATGCTAATATCGTCCCCTGGTTACAGCTAAAGGAGAGGAAAGGGATTGAGTTGAGGTTTTTAGATTTAACTGATGATGGAAATATATATTTAAATACTGATTTAATCGACGAGAAGGTAAAACTTGTATCAATTTCCGGGATGTCCAATGCCCTGGGAACTATTACCGATTTACCTCCAATTATTGAAGCTGCGCATGATGTTGGCGCGAAAGTTCTTATTGATGCCTCACAACTGGCGGTTCATCGGCAGATTAATGTTCACCAATTAGATGTCGATTTTTTGGTAATGACCGGCCACAAACTTTACGGCCCAACAGGAATTGGTGTTTTGTATGGAAAGGAGAAACTTCTACGCTCAATGCCTCCGTTTTTAGGCGGAGGAGATATGATAAGAGAAGTGACTACTGAAGGGTTCTCCCCTACCGAATTACCTAATAAATTTGAAGCTGGAACTCCGAATATAGCAGGAGCTGTCGGACTAAAAGTGGCAATTGATTATATGTTTAAAATCGGATTTTCTAAGATACAGAAAGTAGAGCATGAACTGACAGGTCATTTACTTGATAAACTGACTTCTCTGCCCTTTATTAAGATAATCGGACCAACTGAAAACAAGAGTCGTGGATGCCTTGTTTCATTTACGATGGAGAACGTACACCCACATGACATTGCAGAAGGTTTGTCATCTAAAAACATCTGCATCCGAGCTGGTCAGCACTGCGCTCAACCTTTGATGGATACATATAACCTCCCTGCCGTAGCCAGAATCAGTCTCGCTTTTTACAATACTAAGGAGGAGATTGATGTGAGTTGTGAGGTTTTGACGGATATATATCACTATTTTAATTAATTAAGTAAAATTCTTCGACCCTTGGGTCGGGGTAAGGTATTAAGGTGACGTGATATACTCTTGTTATGAACAGTGAACATACCATTAAGCGTCATAATAAGAACCTTATGCTTTACCACTTAGTCTGTCCTGCGAAATTCAGAAGAAAAGTATTCACAGGTGAGATAGAAAAAAGTTTACGGGATATTTGCCTTGAGATTGAGAAGCAGTATGAGATTCATTTTGTTGAGATTGGAGCCGATGAGAATCATGTACACTTCTTGCTCCAGAGTGTCCCAATGATGCTCCCTGCAAGAATGGTTACGACAGTCAAAAGTATTACGGACAGACTCCTTTTCAAACGTCATCCAGAGATTCAGAAGATTGTGTGGGGTCGCTGTCTATGGTCTAGTGGCTACTACATCAATACGGTCGGACAGCATGCGAATGAACAGATAATAACTAACTATGTTAAGAATCAGGGGAAAACTTATAAACAATTTTACAGAGATCAACTCACGTTGTTTGAAGGCTTAACCTAGATACCTCGCCCTTTGGGTCGGGGAGTATGTCATTTCGTTGGACTTCGGTGGATTTCGATGGACATCTATGAACTGTCAATCAATATCAAGCGAAGCCAATCGATATCAAGCGAATTATGGATATTTACGCCCAAAACATCTTAGACCGATACAAAGAGCCTTTTTATAAAAATAAGGAGATTGAGTCTAATGCTGATAATCAGGAGACTAATCATTCGTGTGGAGATAAAGTTGAGATTAAACTTAAAATTTACCCTTTGACTAAAGGTTTGGGGGCTAACGGAAACTCAAAGCTTAAAGCCTCTTCATTTGGGGGTGTGGGCTGTGCTATAAGCATGGCGG
>JAOZLT010000015.1 GCA_029934675.1 Candidatus Altimarinota bacterium
CCAATATACCGAAGACAACCTCATCGAACAGCCAGCCATCAAACTCTTTCAGGAGCTTGGGTATGACTACGAAAACCACTATAACGAAAGAATAGGGCAACACGATTGCGGACGTGAGGAAATGAATGACGTTATACTCCAAAACTACCTGAAAATTGCATTGGTAAATCTTAATCCCAATGTGTCCACAGATGCGCTGAATATCGCAATGGATGAGGTCTATAAAAGCCGAGCACATTTAACTATCGAACAAGCTAATAAAGAAGTCTACAAACTATTAAAGGATGGTGTGAAAGCGGAGGTAACCGATGAGAACGGGAATAGAGAGATTGAAACAGTTAAGATTATTGATTTTGAAAACCCCGAAGAAAACCATTTTTACCTTGCTTCACAATTTTGGGTTGCAGGTGATATGTATAAAAGACGTGCTGATTTGATAGGTTTTGTAAATGGCTTGCCGTTGATATTTGTGGAGCTTAAAGCCTCACACAAGAATCTCAAAAACGCTTACAGCGATAACCTGACAGACTATAAGACTGCTATCCCACAGCTATTTTGGTATAACGCCTTTGTCATCCTTTCTAATGGTATTGAAAGCAGGGTGGGTAGTATTACATCCGAATGGGAACACTTTAATGATTGGAAGAAAATAAACTCAGAAGGTGAAAAGGGAGTTGTATCAATGGAAACGATGATAAAGGGGCTTTGTGAGAAAGTACGGTTTATCGATTTATTGGAGAACTTTACGTTATTTGATGATTCCAGAGGAAAACTTGTAAAAATAATTGCCAGAAACCACCAATACTTAGGTGTAAACCGTTCCATAGAATCTTTTAAAAAATCAAAGGAAAACGGAGGAAAGATAGGGGTGTTTTGGCATACACAAGGAAGCGGGAAGAGTATATCTATGGTTTTTTTCGCTCAAAAAATTCTCCGTAAAACGGCAGGTAATTACACATTCGTAATAGTTACTGACCGAAAGGAGCTTGATAACCAAATTTACAAGCAATTTCAAAATGCGGGAGTGGTAACGGAACAACAGGTACAGGCGGAAAGCGGTAAGCATTTACAGGAACTATTGCAGGAAGATCATCGGCTTATTTTTACGCTTATTCAGAAATTCAATACAAAGAAAGGTGAAATATATCCACAACTATCCGAACGTAATGACATTATTGTAATGACGGATGAAGCCCACAGAAGCCAATACGAGATATTTGCCCTTAATATGCGTAATGCTCTGCCTAAGGCTAATTTTATCGGTTTTACAGGTACTCCATTAATAGCAGGACAAGCTGAAAAAACAAAAGATGTTTTTGGTGATTATGTAAGTGTATATAACTTTAAACAGTCCATTGATGACAAGGCGACTGTTCCGCTTTTTTATGAAAACCGCATACCCGAATTACAGCTAACAAATGAGGACTTGGATGACGACATGGAAAGATTAATTGAAGAAGCGGAGCTTGACGAAGATCAGGAAAAGAAACTGGAAAGAGAGTTCGCGAGGCAATATCACTTAATAACCCGTGATGACAGGCTGGAAAAGGTTGCGGAAGACATTGTACAACACTTCTTTGGTCATGAGAGTGGAGGTAAAGCAATGGTTGTTTCGATAGACAAAACAACAACTGTGAAAATGTACGACAAAGTTCAGAAGTATCTGAAAAAGCACATTGAGGTCTTAAAGAAACAACTTGAAACATGTAGTAGCGAGGAAAAAACATCACTTGAATTTAAGATTATCGAAGCCGAAGAAATTGATATGGCAGTTGTAGTCAGTCAGGAGCAAAATGAAGTAGTAAAGTTTAAGGAAAAGGGGCTGGATATAGAAAAACATCGCAGACGAATGGTAAACGAAAAGTTGGAAAAGAAGTTTAAAGATGAGGACGACAGTTTGCAGATTGTTTTTGTGTGCAATATGTGGCTTACAGGTTTTGATGTACCTTCACTTTCCACGCTGTACTTGGATAAGCCAATGAAAAACCATTCACTTATGCAGGCTATTGCTAGAGCGAACCGTGTATTTAAAGGTAAGAACAATGGCTTGATTGTAGATTATGTTGGTGTTTTTAGGAATTTACAAAAAGCATTAGCAATTTACGCATCAGGTGAAAGTGGGGTAGGAGAAAGCGGAATTGACTTACCTATTCGCTCCAAACAGGCACTGGTGGAAGATTTGGAAGCTAAAATAAATGAAGCTAAAGAGTTATTGAAAGAACTGAATATCGATTTTGAAAAAATATATAAAGCTCCCGAGCTTGAAAAACTTAAACACATAGATGACTTTACGAATTGGATTTTAAAAGATGCGGAAACCAAGAAAGCATATAAACAAATTTCAAATGCTGTATACAGGCTATACAAAGCAATATTGCCCGATAAAAAAGCGAATGACTATTTACAGTTTATTTCAGTGCTGAAAGTTATCTCTGCACGTATCAGCTCCCTTGATCCTATTGTATGTATTGATGATATTGAGAAGGGTATTGAAAAACTGCTGGATGAGTCCATCGAGACAGGAGGTTATAGTATTTCCTCACTTGCCCATATTGATTTAAGTGAGATTGATTTTGAAAAACTTAAAGAACACTTTGAAAAGAACAGAAAAAATCTGGTTAACGAAGCATTGAAAACAAATATCAATGAAAAACTGAAAAAAATGATTAGAGTAAATCCATCAAGAATAAGCCTGATGGAAAAGTTTCAGGCTCTAATTGATGAATATAATGCAGGAACTATGAATGCGGAATTGTTCTTTGATAAATTAGTCGTATTTACAAAAGAGCTTTCCGAAGAGGAGAAAAGGCATATATCCGTTGGACTTACAGAAGAAGAACTTACGCTGTTTGATATTTTGAAAAAACCTAAATTAAGCGAAAGTGAAGAAAGGCAAGTAAAGAAGTCTGCCAAAATTCTGCTTGAGAAACTAAAATGGGAAAAACTAATGGAAGACTGGAAGAAAACACAGCAAAGAAGGGCGGGTGTTTTAATTACTGTCCGCAATGTTTTGGATGAAGAGCTACCAAAAAGTTACGATAAACCAATTTATGAAGAGAAATGTGATGAGGTGTATAAGCACCTCTATGATTCTTACGAGGGGGCTGGTAAGAGTATTTATATAAGATAAGGATATTTTCTACAACGATTTAAAGCAATTTCTCCGCTTCGCAGGATAGTTTAGGTTGTTGCTGCATTTTGTGTTCGTTTAGATTAGAAAAAAACACACTGGGCAGTTTGCATTTTTTGCCTTATTCGATGTGCTTCGCTAAAATTAAGGTATGCAAAAAACGCTCACCCAAATTTTGCACTGGTAAGCCTCTCGCCTTTACTTCGCTACGGACGGACAGGTTGGAAAATTATACTAGTGCAAAACACTACCCATTTTTCTTTTATTAGATAGAGTACTTTTAGAACATTTTTAACAATTAGTATTTAAGTCGTAATACAGTAAAAACTATAGTAAAATATATACATATTAAGGTCTTAGTTATTATGCAATATCCCACGCAAGAACAAATCAAGATTTTTATATCTCTTTTTAAAGGGAGAAATGATATTTATGCGAAAAGATGGGATAAAAACGGCAGAGGTGGTTACAGTCCCGCTTACCAATTCAATTGGCATGAATTTATGGCTTTTAGGGAAAATGGAGGCACGATGAAAGATTTTTCTAATAAGACTCTTCTTCCTCTTAATTTAGATGTAATTCAAAAACATTTATCAGGTTATTGGCATATCGGCATTTACCCACTACTTGATAATAATACCTCATATTTTATTGCCGCTGATTTTGATAAAAAAAACTGGGAGCTGGAAAGCAAAGCTTTTATTGATATTTGTGAAAAATTTAAAATACCTGCTTATTTGGAAAAATCACGTTCCGGCAATGGTGCACACGTATGGATATTTTTTAAAGAACCTTACCCCGCATTTAAAAGCCGAAAGGTTGTTTTTGAGCTCATCCGGAAGGCATTAAAATTTTCCGAATTTGAAAAAGAAATCAGTTTTGACCGTTTGTTTCCGAGCCAGGATTATCATAGTAAAATGGGCTTTGGAAATTTGATTGCATTACCACTTAACGGTAAATGTGCACATGCCCATAATACATGCTTCCTTAAACCTCAAACTTTTCAGGTTATTGATGATCAGTGGGAATTTTTGAAGAATATCAAAAAACTTTCAACTGATGAATTGAATAATTTATATGAAGAATTGGCTGACTCAGAAAATGAAGATTCTGTATGTAATATAAAATCCAAAGGAAAAAATAAGACAAAAAGTAATGTTCTAAACATTTTTATCAGGAATCAAATTTTCCTCAAAAGAAGTGAATTAAACGGAAAGCTTATTCGTTATTTGCGTGACGAACTTAATTTTTTCAACACCGAGTATCTTATCAAAAAAAGAATTGGTAAAAGCACTTATAAAACCGAGAAGTATTTTAATGTGATTCAGGAGTCGGATGAAGAAATTATGATACCAAGAGGCTTTGTAAAAGAGGTTACGCAGTTTTGCAAAGATAATAAATTTCCTTACAGTATTATAGATGAAAGAAAATTATTAAAGCCTGTAAAATTTACATCAAAAATCAACCTTTATGGCTATCAGGAAGAAGCTTTGGATATTACGGAAGAAAAGGATTTTGGTGTGATTGTGGCACCCCCAGGTGCAGGCAAAACCGTGATGGGTTTGGAATTAATAGCTGAAAAAGGTCAACCAGCCCTCATTTTGGTACATCGTAAGCAATTGTTGGATCAATGGATTGAACGTATTCAATCATTCTTAAAAATACCAAAAAAAGATATCGGGCAAATATACAGCGCCAAAAAGAAAGTGGGTAAAAAAATCACTGTCGCAATGATGCAGAGTTTAGTAAAGATGCAAAACATTGATGAACTAAAAAATAAATTCGGAACTATTATTGTGGACGAATGTCATCATATCCCCGCAAAAACCTTTCGCGAAACCATTGTTAAACTGAGTTCATATTATTTATACGGCTTAACAGCAACACCAAAGCGCAAACATAATGATGAGAAGCTCATTTTTGTTTATATTGGTAATATTATCGCTGAAATTGATCATCATTATGATAAAAAAGGTAGAAAGAAAGCTCTACCGAATATTAATATAAGTGAGACCAAACTTCAGATTCCTTTTGATTTAAAAACAGATAATATTGGTCTTCTTTCAAAAATCCTTGTTTACGACACATTACGTAATCAACAAATTGCTGATGATGTGTTAAAAGCGGTTAATGATGGAAAAAGAGTGCTAATTCTTACCGAAAGGAAGGGACATGTTGAAATTCTGAATCTATATCTGAAAGAAAAAATGGAAACAATTACTATAACAGGTGATGACAGTATAAGTGGTAAAAAATCAAAAATGGCACAAATCAAGATGGGGCATTTTCAAGCATTAATTTCAACGGGACAATTTTTCGGTGAAGGTATGGATGTGGAAAATCTGGATTGTCTTTTCATAGCTTACCCATTCTCTTTTGAAGGCAAGTTAATCCAATATATCGGTAGGATTCAGCGATCTGAAAATCAACAGATTATTTTTGATTATCGTGATAAAAAAATAGATTATTTTGAAAAATTATTCAAAAAACGAAATCGATATTATCGAAAATTACAGAAGAATCCATAATACAAAAAATTATGAAAAATAGCATAAGTGATTTTGATACACGAATGAAAAGGGTCGCTGATATATTTAATAGCGACAAAACTCCGTTAGTCAACAAAAAGACCTTAATAAAATACCTGAAATATCTTCAGAAAAATGTAACTTTACCATGTGAACTAACAGGAAATGAAGATTTTTTATGGGAAGAATTTTATGTTTTTGGGCCAGGTGATCAGGAGGAATACGAGGAGGAAAAAAAGACAAAAGCTTCATATACCGATATTTTCCGACTAATCGATTTTGAAGATTATATTGATGAGCGACATGGCATACTGGTAAAAACGAAAAGAATTATTGGCGTAAACAAAAAACATTTTACATTAGGGTTGGAATGGCTTAAGTGCATAGATCAAAAGTCAAAAAACCATCAGTTAATACGCGATTATGCCATATGGTTTTGCAATTACAGATAATATCTTCATAAATGGTCAAAAAAATAAAACAAAACATAGCTTGAGCTGGTTTTACGGTAATATTTGCACTAAAAAGTGTTATTACAATATTGCTAAACAAAAAAATGTTACGATAAAATGAAGGAAATAATCAAGGGTAATGAGGATTATCTAATAACTCATAAAATGTTTATTTGGGTAATGCGAAAAAAGCATAAAATTTGTGATTTAAGTGAGGCAAAATTCCGTAAAAGTGAAGCTGATTTTTGGACAAGAAAATTATAAAAATATCATTATCACAAAAGGTGGGGAGGGTTGTAGAATAGTAACTCGGGAAAAAGAATACGAACTACCCGCCGTCACAGGCTTACAGGTAGCCGACCCAACCGGTAGCGGAGATGCATTCAGAGCTGGCCTACTATTCGGATTATCCCGCAACTGGGACATCAGAAAATCCGCCCAACACGCCACAGTATTAGCCTCTTTCTGCGTCGAGAAACAAGGCACTCAGAACCATAGCTTTGAGGTGGGGGAGTTTGAGAGGAGGTTGAAAGGTGTCGAATAATTATTGTGAAATAATCATATCGCTTACTCGAACAGTGCCATCAGATAAGGTTTCTCCATGGATAACCATTGAAGGGCCATTATATCCGTCATGAACCACATTCTTCCTTTCATCTAAGGAGAGATATTTTAAGCAAGATCCGTTCTTAAAACCTATACCATGAATCAAGCATGTTTCATCAATTATTAACGGATATGTTTTTTCGGTAAGTCCATCATCTGTCCTTTCCTCGGTCACCAAATACCACTTATCTATAGGCCTACTCTCATCATCATTAAGAAATTTACCATTGCCAACTTCTGGAGTGCTAAATTCTATTAAATCAGTATATCCATTTCTTCGTACAGTATTTTCGCCATATTTTTTAAGTTCATTAACATAGGCTTTATCAAACTTTTCATCTTTAGTCTCATTGTCCTCGGTTGGCTGAGTTACTGCAGTAGGTTGAGGTGTTGAGGGTTGAGTTGTAGGCTCGGTTCTATTATTACAACCTGATAGAAAGGCAGTCATAACTAGAAGAGCAGTTAATGCAAATTTTTTCATAATATTTAGTAATTAATTAGTAATTAGTGTTTTCTTCTTACCTTTAATATCATTCCCAAAACAATCGAGGCAATTGCCAATACTACAATTGCCCAGAACTTACCCCTTGTACCAACAAACAGAGCAGTTACTCCGAATATTGCAGAGAGTACGTAGACCAAAATCAAAACCTGTCTTTCAGACATTCCCACTTGGAGTAAGCGGTGGTGTAAGTGGACGGCTTTGCGGTATTTATCCCATTCGCCACCTTTCCATGGTGCACGTTTATTGAATATGCGGTGAACGATGACATATAAAGCATCAAGAATCGCAAAGCCAAGAATTAGAAATGCTGTTGCAATCTTGCCACCCGAAAATATAGCCATTACAGCCAAAAGTAACCCAAAAAACATCGAACCGGAATCACCGAGCAGAATTTTGGGTGGGTGAAAATCGAACAGCCAAAAAGCCAGTGCTATCATTGCTACGATAATCGCCATAGTCGCGATTTCTGGTTGATTCACTATGTCTGAAATACTGAGGAAGAATAACGTCAAACTAGCTAGTACTGTAATACCGCTAACAAGACCCGGTATGCCGTCTAGCCAGTTCATAGTGTTTACAATAAGCACTATCCACAGCACTGTGAAAATGGCTGAAAAGAGCATTAAGGTAGATGTGAACGGCCCCCATTCTATTATCATTTTCACTTGATTGAGTGCCAAATAACCGCCAAATGGATTAGTAATAGTTTCGACACCTATTCCGACTGCGACCATAATAATACCCACCATAATCTGTATGAACAGTCGAAGCCATGCGGGTAGTTCTATTCTATCGTCGATAAAACTGATTAATACCAAAAGCCCACCACCGATTAAAAGCCCAACAAGTTTTAGAGTGGGTTCAAAAAATACCAATGCCAAAACTGTAAATATCAGATATAGCAGGATTCCGCCTGGATAAGGGATGGGTTTTCTATTTAATCCATATTTTTTAGGTCTGTCTAAAAGCCCAAGTTTAGGAAATACTTTGAGTGCAACTAGTATTGAGAGGAATGTTAGAATAAAAGCCGATAAACCTATTAGGAAATATTGCATTTATAAAACCCTAAAATTAAAAATTGATATCAGAGGTAGAATCGAAAGACGGAATAGTTGATGTTGAAGGTGTTGAAAAGCCAGAGGACGATGGCTCTGGTCTACTTAGTAAAAATACTAAATATAATGTAAAAATAATTACTATTAAGGCAAGTAATCCAAAAATCGATATTACAGTTTTAAATCTTGGACTTAAATAGCTGAATTTAACGGCATGACGCAAGATTAAAGCACTTATAATCAAAAAAAATGTCAGAAAAATTGCGTATATGATGATAGTGGTTACAGCCATAAGGATGGGTTAACGGGGAACAATATAGCATAAAAAAGTTTCAAGTGCGAGTCTCAAGTACTGAAATCGGCCTTGAGACTCGCACTCGCACTTGCACAATTTCAATTGCACAATTTCAATTGACCCCATCAAGTCTAAGGGTTAAAATTGCCTCAGTGAAAACGCTACACCTTGAGGACACATTTTTAGATAGTGGATGACTAGGGAGCGGAGGCCTAGACTGTGAGCCATCGCCATTACACACTAAAAATACCACCTTAAGAGAGTTTTCTAACAATTATTGAGTCTCCTATAATAGTGGGAGGAAACGGGGTGGAACCGTCCGAATCAAATCGGGCCCCCGATAGACTTTTATGTCTAATCGGCTATTTATTTAATTTCCAATTAAGAATTATCAATTTACAAATAATGTTTAAAAATTCGAATTTCAAAATTCGAAATCTTTTGGTCGAAGACCATGAAGGTAATTGAATGGAAATTGGACATTTAAAATTCTTAATTTTTAATTCTTAACTCTTAATTAATTTAGTATGTCAGACACAATCGAAAAAAAACGCCACAGTCTCTCCCACATCCTCGCTCAGGCAGTACTGGATATGTTTCCGGATGCAAAGCTAGGTATCGGACCTGATATTGATACCGGATTCTATTATGATTTCGAGCTTCCACGCACTCTAATCCCCGAAGATCTTCCGATTATCGAGAAGAAGATGAGACATATTATTAAACAGAATCAGAAATTCGAAAAATATTCAGAGACTGTTGATGAGGCAATAAAGTTTTTAAAGGCATCAAATCAGGATTATAAAATTGAAATGGCTGCCGACCTCAAAGATAAAGGTGAGAAAGAGATAAGTTTTTACAAAAATAGCCAATTTGTAGATATGTGTAAGGGGCCTCATGTAGAGGCCACAGGGAAGATTAATGTTGGCACTTTTAAGCTAGATAAAATTGCCGGAGCATATTGGAAAGGGGATGAAAAAAGGCCTATGCTACAGCGCATATATGGTCTCGCTTTTGATACTAAAGAAGGGCTGGATGCATATCTGAGAATGCGAAAAGAAGCAGAAAAGCGTGATCATAGAAGGCTTGGAAAAGAATTAGATTTATTCAGTTTTCAGAATCAGGCAGGTGGTGGCTTAGTTTATTGGCATCCTAAAGGGGCTCGTGTACGCAATGAAATAGAAACTTTTTGGAAAAATGAACATTTTAAAAATGGATATGAATTAGTCTATTCTCCGCATGTTGGGAGATCTTGGTTATGGGAGAAGTCAGGACATTTGGATTTTTATAAAGAGAGTATGTATGCACCTATGAAAATTGATGATGAGGATTTTTATGTAAAGCCCATGAATTGTCCATTTCATATATTGATGTATAACAATTCAGTACACTCATATCGTGATTTACCAATGCGTTGGGCAGAATTGGGAACTGTGTATAGATATGAAGCAAGTGGTGTTCTCCATGGCTTGCTTCGTGTTCGTGGATTCACTCAGGACGATGCTCATATAATTTGTACAGTTGAGCAAATGGAAGATGAAATTCTTGAAGTTCTTAGATTCTCATTAAAAATGTGGAAGGATTTTGGATTTGAAGATATTAAAGCATATGTATCAACGAAACCAAAAAAGAGTGTAGGTGAGGAAAAGAGATGGGATAAGGCTACAAAAGCACTAGAAAAAGCTGTAGAACAAGAAGGGTTAGAATGTGAGATTGACGAAGGGGGAGGTGCATTTTATGGGCCTAAAATAGATCTTAAAATTAAGGATGCAATTGGACGTGAGTGGCAGATGACCACAATACAATTCGATTTTAACTTACCCGAACGTTTTGATATGAAATATATCGGCAAAGATGGGAAAGAGCATCAGCCGTACATGTGCCATAGAGCATTACTCGGTTCTATCGAAAGATTTTTCGGAGTTTTAATAGAACATTACGCTGGTGCATTTCCGACATGGTTGGCACCGATACAAGCTGTTATTATCCCGGTTGCTGATGCACACCAGAAATATGCTGAAAAAGTCAAAAAACAGCTATTTGAAGAAGGTATTCGTGTCGAATTGATGATTGCTGATGAGACTCTCGGTAAACGTATCCGTCATGCTGAAAAGCAAAAAATCCCATACATGCTTGTAATCGGAGACAAAGAAAAAGAGTCTGAAAGTGTTTCAGTCCGTGATTATAAGACTAAAGAGCAGAAAACAGTTAAGCTTACGAGTTTTGTAAAAGCAGTTATTGAGGAGATTAAAGAAAGAAGGCTATAGCAATTTTTACTAAAGCCTTCCTCTAATTATAATTTAATTATTAAATTATTTAGCTTTTTCTTCATTACTCCCTAATTCTTTAGTCATAATATCACCAAATTTTGCGTTACCTTCTTGTTTCTTTTTTATCTCATCTGCTGCTTCATCAAGATATATAGGAGTTCTTCGGTCTCCATATGCGAGCACATCACCTTCTTTAAATTTAACACTTCCAAATTTAAGTACCATTTTTTTAATGATTATTTGTCTAAAATTAGTACCAGGTATTTGTTTGACTTCAATCTGATAAGCAAATCTAGCAACTTCTCTACCTCCTTCATTTTTTATCACTTGTTCAAACCCATTTTCAGATTTTAGAATTTCTTTATAAGTATTTCTTCGTGCTTGTCTTTTTTCAAAATCTTCTTTGTCTTTTTTTAATTTACTTTCAATAGAATTTCGTTTTTCTGTGGCTGATTTTGCAAGTTCTTCAGCTTTTTCTACGGCTGGATTTGATTCGTAAATACCGCCTGAAAATCTGATGATTTTATTGTTTTCAAAAGGTCTTAAAATATCAATTAATCCAATATTATTACCCCTTGTAGAAATACGTTCGGTTTTTTTGATTTCCAAAAGGGCTTCATCAATAGACTTATTAATACCTTCGATTCTTTGAGATAATAATCCGAAATAACGTTGTCGAAATGTTTCCACATCAACATTTTCTAATTTATTAGCATATACCAATGCATCTTCAGGATAATCAAAAGTTTGTCCATCTATTTGTATTCTAAGAGGGTTTGTTAATCGTTTAGATGGTCTGTATTTTTCAGAGGTTTTAGATTTTGCATTTTTTTCGTTTCTAATTCTACTTAATGTGGATTTAAAGGTATTTATAATCATTCTACTAGTACTATCTTCATCTTCTACGTTTACATAAAATTGTTTATCTTTTTTACTAATAAGTCCTGCTTCAAAACATAGTTTCATAACGTTAAAAACTGAAGGGAGATTTTTTGCTGATTCTAGTTGTTGTATGGCAGATTGAGCACTAATATGATTATTATTCTCTACATTAGTAACATTAGGCATAGTAGTTTCCTTAGTACTATTCTCTAGTACAACACTTGCTTTATCACGAGGCGTTTGTGATTCTATTATATTAAGGTTATTAGAGAGTCCTGTTGAATTCTCAATTTTTAGTGCGATTGATTTACTCATATTAATAGTATTAAAAATTATTTAGTTTTGGATTATATCATAAAAAATAGTATTTGTCAAATAAAACCGAATAACTAACTTCAAATCGATTCAAAGTGGTAACTAAATTGCAGTAACACAAAAAACAATATGGTTACCATTTTGTTACGCGAGTGGAGCGAGCTGGGATAAATCAGAAATACAAATCCATCATTGCTTTTGTAGAAGCCAATATCTCACGTGTCTTAAATTCGAATATTTTTGTGTATGAGTGTTTATCCGAAGGAAAACCGATAGCATCTATCCCAAAATGGCATGCAATATATAAGGCACGAGGAAGATGATATGCTTGAGTAATAATAATCATTTCATCAATATCTTTTGCATTTTTAATTGATGAATACGTATTCAGCCCATCTGGATCTTCGATAATGTCATTTTCATCGATACCCTGATTAATCGCGTATTTTTTCATGCCCTCTACTTCATTTGATGCACCGGTAAGTATGAGTTTAGTAACTTTTTCCGCTTTATGAAGCTCGATAGCAACATCCATTCGGTCTTGAAGTATATCGGATAATCTGGCTGGATAAGCAGCTGCACCTAAAACAAGGGCAACATTTTTTTTTGGAAGTTCTTCAATATTTTTATATATCAAATTTTCAGTTCTTTGATGCATATAAATACTGGATGCAAAAGGAAGACTGAACATTAGCATTAAAGCTGTTCCAACTGTTATAAAACCTTGCTTACAAGATATAAGAGTTTTCATGTTTATTTAGGAAGATAGTGTGGTGCCCGAGGAGAGAATCGAACTCTCACTCCCGAAGGAACACGATTTTGAGTCGTGCGCGTCTACCAATTCCGCCACTCGGGCTCGCCCAGATAGTTTAAGTAGCAATAAACCAAAAGTCAATTTTAGATATGTGTGCAATAAATAATATTTGTGAATTTTAATTTGCAAATGACAATTAAGGGATTGGTTTAAAATTCTTCTTCATTTTCTTCATTGAGTTTAGGCCTACATAATAATTTCAGACTTACTCTAAGTGGTTTATTCTCAGCCAACCAAGCTTCTATTTCCCTTAGCCATTCATGCGTATTATCGCATTTTGATTTATTCATTAAAAAGCTGGGTGCATTAAGTTCTTCCAATGCACTAATTATTTCTATTCGTGAATTTGCTAGTAATGTTCTAAGCTGTCTGCGTAAACCCTTGTCATTGCCATCATACACATACAACATTTCTTCAAAATATTTTAAATCATCAATACACTTCGTAATATTTTGTCTAATTCTACTTATTGCATCCGAATCGTCTTTTTCCTTTGATGGAGAAGTAATCTGGAGACTTTCCAGACCTTTAATGCCATTAAATGGAACCTGAGCTTGAGAGAGGGATTGCATAATATGAGGGTAACTTTAGTTTTATTATATTTAAATATGTGTATATGTCAATAATGTAGAGCTAAATCATCCCGGTTTTGGGTCAGTAAATTTCTCACCCATAAATTTTAGCAATCCTGAATAAAAAGAATTTCTTATCTATTACATCACGAACAAGACTCCTAAAACCTTTAAG
>JAOZLT010000139.1 GCA_029934675.1 Candidatus Altimarinota bacterium
ATTAGATAAACCTATCAGATTTTTTTGAACTTCCAATATCTTTTTACTAGCAGGAAGTAGCTTAACTTTTGCTAGTTGTTTGTAGAATGGTATCCGATAACAACTAGCAATAAGTTCAGATGCAAGTTTTCGAGTTTCAGTTGATGCTTCATTGTTTGCTTTTTCAGTACCAACTCCAGGATTTGAATACACATTTGCATATAAAAGCAAATGATGAGCGATTTTTGCAATGCATTCTCTTTGTTTTTGCCACGGCTCAACAAACAACTTAAGGATGGTTTGACCAATAATAAATACAAACACTCCGGATATTATTGTAAGAAAAATGCTCATAATATTATTTTCTTTTCCTCGCTTTTGACTGCTAACGCCGAGTTGACCGTGATGCCCGCGCAAGAATTGAAGACTTATTTTGCGTCCTCTCCACCCTTTTGGTTCGGCGATTATTTGCCGGTTAAGCTGTTGTGGGAAGAGCGCTTTGTAATTTAATTTTACTCCGACCCCAATTAAGATCCCCAATTAAGATCTCAGAAAGTTTTCCTGGTAGATTTTTTATGGCTTATACTTTATAACTTTGATACTCCAATTGCCATCACTAACAACTTGCAGATGGAAATTACCCGTCTCAGGACAATAAGACGTCCCTTTTATTTCGTCAATTTTAGACAATAATTGAGAATGTAAACCATCATCCCCACACAGAAATACTGAAAAATTATTGCTACAATTCCATTTAATTTCCCATGGATCTTTTACTTCAAAGGGCCTTGTACTTTTTGAACCTGAGCCAGTAAACGTTGCAATCAGGGATGAGGTTGCTTCGACCAGTTTTTTACTCTTACTAGAATTAACATTGTTTTTTTTCTTTTCGAGCAACCTAGCTATCTCGTCATGTCCAGCCGAGGTTGCAAACATTAAAGCTGTATAGCCGTCTTTAGTTTTCGCATTAACATCTGCTCCCTGTTCGAGCAGTGCCTGCACTGTCTCGATAGGACCATTTGTAGCTGCTCTTATTAAAGCTGTATAACCATCTTTAGTTTTCGCATTAACATCTGCCCCATGTTTAAGTAGGATGCGCATTATCTCGATATTACCATATGTAGCTGCTTCAATTAATGCAACGGCACCACTTTCACTTTTCGCATTAACATCTGCCCCTTTTTCGATTGAGGTGATCACTTTTAAGCAATTACCCAAAATAGCTGCTTTCATTAAATCTGCATTTAAATCTTCCAGTGATGTTGATGAGGTTGCTTCGACCAGTTTTTTACTCTTACTAGAATTAACATTGTTTTTTTTCTTTTCGAGCAACCTAGCTATCTCGTCATGTCCAGCCGAGGTTGCAAACATTAAAGCTGTATAGCCGTCTTTAGTTTTCGCATTAACATCTGCCCCTTTTTCGAGTAGGATGTGCACTATCTCGATATGTCCCTGCGCGGCTGCCCGCATTAGCGCGGAACTACCATCTTTAGTTTTCGCATTAACATCTGCCCCTTTTTCGAGCAGTGCCTGCACTGTCTCGATATGTCCATGCGCGGTTGCCCGCATTAAAGCTGTATAGCCGTCTTTAGTTTTCGCATTAACATCTGTCCCTTTTTCGAGTAGGATGTGCACTATCTCGATATGACCTTTTGAGGCTGCTGTAATTAATGCACCGTTGACATCTGCCCCATGTTTAAGTAAGGTGCGCACTATCTCAACATGTCCTTTGAAGGCTGCTTTGTCTAATGCCTTAGCATTAACATCTGCCCCTTTTTCGATTAGGATGCGTACTATCTCGATATGACCAGCTAAGGCTGCATGACCTAGCGCGGAATAACCATATTCATCCGTCGCATTGACATCTGCCCCATGTTTAATTAAGGTGCGCACTGTATCAGTACGACCACGCCAACATGCTTTAATAAACTCCTCATTTTGATCCGCATGGGATACGATTGAAGTGCCTAAAACACCAATCAACAACAATATGTAAATAATACTTTTACTTGAACTTTTCATAAAATCCGCTCCATTTTAAACTACTAAAAAAGATAGTAACTGTTCAGCGTAAAAAAAAGCAAGCATGGAGTTTCTTCAAGCCATGCTTTGGGGTGTTTATTTAAAGGTTCACGGCCTGATTTTCTCTCGCAGGATTAATATGGCAAAAATTACGCTGAACAATTACAAAAGATATTGAAGTTCTTGCAAAACCATACTTAGAGTTTCATCAAAAAAGTCAGGGGATCACTCTGACCACTTGGGGCGACAAACAACCGTAGGCTGCATGCCGGCGATCAACTCCGACCAAATATGTAACACCAGCTCTTTGATAAAAGAATATGAGTCCAATAGCCCGGTTTTCAACGGGCGCAAAAAACTACTGGCGAGGACCAGCAGGTTCATTACCAGAAAGATGCTACGAATCCAGGTTTCCGAAGTAGCCTGAGTGCAAGCTCTGATATAGCTCAACCGGTATCCATTTTTGCTTTGGCCGAATTTGCATCCTATCGGAATTCTTTGCCGGTATTCAGCTTTTCTCCGACGTTTTCCTTCTCGAAGCTCATTTCTATCTTCAGCTGTCTTTTTTGGGGGGGCCAGCGATTGCTCATGTGCCAAACCTGAACCTATATTGCGTGCAACCAATTGGAGTATGGTTGCACGTTCTTCATCATGGATAACCGTTAAAATGACGCAAGGATCTGACTGGGAATAAAGTATCTGCCTTAGTAAGATTCACATAAATGAAAGTAAGAATAGCCAAGCCAAATGTTGCAATAGCAGTTATCCAAGCACTTATATCTATGGCTGCGACCATCTCAGAGATTGTGCATATTGTCGTTTGATCCATATTTTTTATCCATTCGAGCAAAGATGGAAGAGTTTTAATCCTGCCAGCTTATTACCTTACCATTTTCAACATACACGTAAGTTGGCGATGAGTATCTTGAATAACGACCATATACAAATTGTTTATCAACACCGTAACTTCCGACTGATCTATTGATTTTGTTTGGATAGCCCCATGAGGCAATTAGAGCTGTCTCAGACATTCCAATCCTGATTTTTTCCTCTTTAATTAGTTGAATTTCATCATCCGTTAGCAATTCTCTTGACCTTGCTTCCTCAAACATCAATTCATTTCTGCATATGTTGGTTCCCAATGCGTTGATAAGCTGACCATTTGACACAGTAGACAATTGGATACGATCCATTCGGGATAATTGCAACGGAGAACCAGCGCAGCCCGCCAAAAAAACAGTGATTAAGAGTACAGACACCAGAACCTTCATTGTTCATTCTCCTCAATTTGATTACATAACGACCTGCATCAGCCGCCGCACCGGGATGCTCGAATAAAAAAAGGCGGCTATTCGCGGTCTGTTCTGTATGCAATTGTTCGGTGATTTATTGACGATAAAACTATTGTAGGAAGAGTGCTTACAATTTAATTTCAACCTGACCCGATTAACCCTGTAATTAACCCTTGCCCCCAATTAAATTCAGTCGTTACTGCTATTTACCGGTATATATGTTTGGCAGGAGACGAAAAGTGACTTCAGTAAACTCAAAATGGTGTGTTTTTGGTTGAGGAGCAGGTCTATATCTTTATCGATTCGATCTATAACCCCTCTCATTGCGGAGGTGATTGTATATAGACTGGTGTTAATCTCTTCAGGGTTTATTGTTTTATTTTCCTCATTCGCGACTTTGATTACCTTAAGAACAAACTCATTTATAGTTGAATAAACGATATCTGGCAGTGAGAACTCAACTATACTTTCAAATTCACCATCAACTAATACTGGCGTGTGGTCTAGTAGATGTCGGCACTTCTTCATTATTTCGAGGAACTGCTTTTCCGTTCTTTCACGTTTCTCACGTAAACGTTGAAGTCTCTGCTCATCCTGCCAACGTTGATAATTGAAAGCCACCATCAACAACGGCCCAAGACTGGCGATAAAAATGGCCAAAGCTATGCTGAAAATTGTTGCAAACATAAAATCATTGAGTTAATTGGGTAGTTAATTGGAGTAAAATTAATTTGTCAAGAGGAAACAAAAGAGTCGTACTCGACAAAGATATCAGCAAACAATTTCAACCTGCCGGCCAAACAACAAACCTAACCTTCATCGTAAGCTTCCCGCTTCAATCTTGCACAATGCGCTCTCTTATATAGTATATTTAATACATATCTGTATACCACTACATACAAAAAGTCAATCTGTCCAAAATATTAATGTTATTTGAAAACAGGTTATGGAAACAGGCAGGATTTAGGCAGGTTAAGCACGTCAGTTTTGCTAAAATTACCATTGCCAATCTCAACTTTTCCACCATTACCAGAAAGTTAAGATTCATCGTAATAAGTGTAACATCACTTAAAGCACAGTTTTCCCTCAAGCACAATA